>DAOWMW010000227.1 GCA_030642865.1 Desulfobacteraceae bacterium | reverse complement strand
TTTTCTGGAAAATTGTCCAAGAAACCCCCATGGGAGCCAGCCGTCCCAGTATATTCTATATTTTTCAGGTTCAATGGCCCCTATCCCCTTTTCAGCCCTTTCAGCTAGTTCATCCCTTAGCTGGGTATAGTAGGGTACTGCATCGGGACTTCCCATCATGTAGAAAACCGGGGCAATACTTACGCCGTAATCCCAGAGTGTCCAGGGTGAAGGTATTTTTTTGAAATACTCCCAGCATTCATTTCTTAATATACAGGTCTCTTTGAGTATGGCCATTATTTCAATGAGTCTGTCATAATCAAAGGATTTTCCGCAAATCTCTTCTATTCTTGGAATAAGTGATCCCCTTACCTGGTCTTCACAATATTTTTCCAGGCCGGGTATCAGGCTTTCATTCACAGGGGGAGGTGTATCTATCCCAATAACATTTATGTCCATTCTACGGTATAATCCTTCCGCATAATGGGACATTTCCGTACAGAGTCTTCCTGTGATCAAGAGGTCAGGCATGGGAAGAAGCACGTCTTCTCTGACCGGAATCCCCTTTTTTATGGCCATTGCCATTCCCATATGAGCTTTATGGTATGAACAGGTGTCAAGCATATCTCCTTCTGATTCGGCTATTTTAAGGAGATCGTCCGCTGCGCCTCTTCCGCCGGCATAGGCTGCATATCCGGCCATGAAATGGCATTTCATACCCATTGCATATGGGAAAATAAACATGGGTCCGGAACACCACGCAACCATTTCGCCCCTTTTCTTTGCCGTGCGTAAATCAGCCCAGTGCTTGTCAACCATGGGGCCTATGAGTTTCGTTGTTTTAAGCCGGTTTGTTTTATGTTTTGACATATTACACTCCTTGTAAAATTTCAACAAATGTTTGCAGTCTTGTTTTTACCTGTTCAAATGAAATTATTTCATGTTCAACTTCGACTAGAATTTCAGGTATTCCTTTTGCCGCAAGCTTATTTTTTATATCAGGATAATAACACATATGGGGAGGACAATATTTTATCATCAGGCTTATAATCCCCTTTGCATTATTTTTTTCGGCCACTTCTATGATATAGTCTGTCCAGTCGGTTTTATAATCACCTTTTGTGGGACATGGCGGGGTTTTTAGCATGTAGCGGTTAGCCAGAGACTCATAGAGGTCTCCAGTTTTTTCAACAGGATTGGCAAAATATTTTGATCCCACAAAAATATCATCATCCACTATAACCATGCCAAGGTCTTCGATTATATCGAGTATCTCAGAATTAACTGTCTGACACAGGCCGCCATATGTTATAACTTTGATCCGGTCATCTTTTAAAAGAGTCTGTTTTCTGTTGTTTAATTCTTCCACAACCTTTTCAAGTAGAGTGTTATTGATATCTTTGGACATGAGCATGCTGGAATGAACCACCGCATGCATCTCTTTTCCCTTGATTATTCCGGGATTTTTTCTTCTTAACTCATATATTTCAGACAAAAGTTCCCTGTTTTTATTATAAATATCTATGGCGTTATTAAGGGTAGCATCTGTTATGGTATTTCCGGAAACTTTTTCCAGGCCGGTTTTAAATCTATTAAATTCATCTAACAGATAGTTGTAGCTCACCTTCTCATCATAAAGGGCAGGGAGTGACAAATATTCTATGTAAGGCACTTTTGATGCCTGTTCCAGCAGGAATGGGAGACCCTGGGCCTGGAGACACATCCTGTTGACTACTATGCCGTCAATAAAGTCGAGTTTTTCTTTGACAAGGTCATCAATAAAACTGCGTGTAAGGCCGCAGTTAAATGTTGCCACATGGGAATGGCCCATGGTTACTGACTCATTACTGCGCCATGAAATTACGGGGAGCATCCCTGAAGCAAAGACAATTTCTTCAGGTATGTGCATTGCAAAACAGGATATTATTTTTTTTTTATTGTCAATTTTCCATTTTTTCAAATAATCGTATGGATTCGTTGAAATTTCGATGCATTGTTCGATCGGTTTTTTGTCCATTACACCTCCGTTACATTATGCTTATATTTTTATATTGTCTGCTATAATTTCCCTGTGATAATCAGCATCACCAAAAGCGAGCTCATGGGCCTTGGCATTGCGGAAATAAAGCTCCATTTCATATTCATCAATTATACCTATCCCTCCATGTATTTTAACTCCAAAAAGAGAGACATCTCTTGCAGCGTCACTGGCCCTTGCTTTTGCCATTGATATCTCTTTTGCACATTCCACTTTTTCAGCAACCTTCCATGATGCAAAATAGGTTAAATATCTTACCTGCTCCACACTTAAGGCCATATCTGCAAGCTGGTGTGCAATTACCTGGAAGCTTCCTATGGTTCGTTTAAACTGCTTTCGTGTTTTTGCGTAATTGTTGGTCATATCAAGTATTGCATCAATGGTGCCCAAAAGATAGGCAGAGTAAGATATGGCTCCGAGATTATTGACATAACCCGAAATTTCCTTTCCAGACCCCTCTTTCCCCAGGATATTTTTGGTGGAAACTTTTACATTTTCAAGGGCCACTTCAAACAATTTGTCCGTTCCCATGGAATCCAGCGGTGTTTGTTCAACTCCCGGGGCATTGGTACTAATGATAAAACAGGTGTTCCCTTTTTCTGTATCTGCAAAATAGATAAACATGTCCGCTGTATTGGCAAATGGGACAAAGAGCCTGGTTCCACTTAGAATGTAACACCCGTTTTCTTCTTTTGCATCATCTTTAACCGGTTCGATCTGTTCATATGATGGTTTGATAAGTGCTGTGGTTATAATAAGTTTGCCGTCGACCATTTCAGGGAGGAAAGTTTTTTTTTGTATATCTGAACCAAATTTATTGACTGTAAAACCGGAAAGAGCCGATTGTATAAAAGGCCCAGGGAGCTGAATTTTTCCCATTTGTTCGATTAAAACCATAAGTTCTAAAAAATTACCGTCCAATCCGCTATATTCTTCAGGGATTCCAATTCCCATCCATCCCAGCTCTGCCATCTGATCCCAGAGCTTGTCCCCATACCCTTTGTCAGTATTTTCTGTCTCTTTTGCCATGGTTTTACATTCTTTCACAAGGAAATCTCTTGCACTTTTCTGAAGCATGGTTTGAGATTTTGAGAACATAAAATTCATATGAATTATCTCCTAAGGGCTCGCTCAAAAATAACTTAACATTTTAAGCGTCGATCCATCCTGCCTGACTGCGTTACGAAAACGTATAAATATCTTGATATTCCTACGCTTTCGCGCCTTGTCAGGCAGGCGCCTCAACACTTAAAATTGCCAA
>DAOWMW010000152.1 GCA_030642865.1 Desulfobacteraceae bacterium | reverse complement strand
CCCTGTTCTTCGAGTTCTTCAAAAAACTCCCAGGCCTTTTCTTCTATATTTTTTGTGAGTCGTTCAACAAAATAAGAACCGGCCAGGGGATCCACGGTATTGGTGACATTGGTCTCGTCCTGGATAATCTGCTGAGTTCTCACAGAAAGGATGGCAGATTCTTCTGTGGGATTACAAATTGCTTCATCATAGGAGCATACATGGAGAGATTGAACTCCTCCAAGCACAGCCGCCATTGCCTGGTAAGAGGTGCGTATGGCGTTATTCAGGGGCTGCTGATACGTGAGTGTGGAGCCTGCAGTCTGTACATGAAATCGCAAGGTTTTGGTTCTTGGTTTTTTAGCTTTATATTTTTCTGTCATTAATTGAGCCCACATTTTTCTTGCGGCCCTCATTTTGGCTATTTCTTCAAAAAAATCATTATGTGATGACAGGTGAAAAGCAAGGTGGGGGACAAAATCGTCAACTGTAAGCCCTCTGTCCCTTTCTAAGACCTCATCAATAATCATTACTGCCGAAGAAAAAAGTCCCCCAAGTTCTTCATAGGCACTTACTCCCGATTCTCTGTAATTGTATGATGTAAAACTAACAGGATTCCACTTGGGAGCGTTAATTGCACACCATTCAACCAGATCTCCGCAGAGCCTTGTAATCTGTTTTACTGGGAGAGTGGTCGGATCAAAACAGCCTCCAAAGGAGGTGGGGTCACCCTCTGAAGTCCCATTTACCATATTTAACGGGATACCCCTGTTTTCCGCCATGGCGAGGTACATTGCCGTATGGGGGCATGTTGAATTCATCCCCTGGATAACAGCGGTGGACACCCTTTCGATGGGAAGTCCTTCCAGCATAATTTCCATGTCCTGCAAAGAGCAGACATTAACCCCCCCCACACCCAGTTCAATTTCAGCTTCCGGTGCTGTGGGATCAAAACCGCACATGCTGGCGTTATCTATTGCAATGGCAAAACCTGTGGAACCATTTTTATATAGAAGTTTAAACCGTTCATTGGTATCCTGTGCCGAATTAAGTCCGCTGAACTGTCTTATTGTCCATAATCTTTTTCTATACATGGATGAATGTATTCCACGGGTAAAGGGTTCTGCACCGGGGGAACCGATTTCCTTGTCATAATCAATGTCAGCGGTATCCTCCGGCGTATAGAGCCTTTTAACCGGAATTTCGGAATTTGTGGTGAAAATTTCTTTTCGTTCACCCGATTTTGCTTTTGGCAATTTTTTTTCTTTCATGATAAACATCCTTATTTATGTAAAAAGCCATAGATTGTCAGATAAATAAATTCATTCCGTTATCGGATGCCTGCGTATTTATACATACGTTCTCTTCCTTTTGGCCCTGTGAACTTAATTACCTGACACTTTATATAAAGTAGTAATCACGTGAACACAGATTACTTTTGTTTTTGAGCAGCCAGATCAGTAAAAGCTTTTGCCATTTCATCCAGATCTGATCCAGGGGGAAAGTAACTTACCAGGCCTATTTCCTTCAGCCTGTGAATTTCATCGGGAGCCACGATCCCGCCAAAAACCACAGGTATATCCTCAGCATTTTTTTCTTTTAGCAAGTTCATCAGTTTTTGGGCATAATCAAGGCCTGTTGACGAAAGGGAGCCTATTGCTATGATATCGACATCTTCATCCAGGGCAGCGGCAACAATTGTTTCCGGGTACTGATTCCCCAGATAGACAACTTCCATTCCTGTGTCTCGCAAGAGCCTGTTTACAACGGTGATACCTCGACTGTGAATGTCAAAGCCGAGTTTTGCAGTTAATACTTTAATCTTTTCCATTATTTTTTTTCTCCAATTTCATAAAAAGAAACGTCCGCAGCTTTGAATGAAAATAGCGGCGTAGGCTTTAGGAAGCCTGGTAAATTCTATTATAGCTTGCTTGATAGCCTTTTATAAATTTAACAATCCTAACCGATCATCCCCTTCATACCATAGATGGGGCTGCTTGATGCCTTGCATGGATATCTGCGAATTGTTATATCAACCATTTCGCCAAGAGTTGCATATGCTTTGGTGGCTTTCATTATAGCAGGCATAACATTTGCTCCGCTGGAATCTGCTTCAGCAAGTTCAGCAAGGGCATCTTCTACTTTTGCATTGTCCCGTTCTTTTCTTAGTTTCGCCATTCGTTCCCGAAGCTTGTCGTTAAGTCCCTTGTCAACTTTAAAATATTCTATGTCAGGATTTTTTTCTTCTTTATGACAGTTAACCCCGACAACACGTCTTTCTCCGGAGTGGATCTGATCTTCCTGTGCACAGATTTCCCCTTCTCTATGATTTATCAGCCATCCTGAATCCATAACCTCACCCCATCCGCCCAGTTCCTCTATTTCATGATAAAATTCCCAGGCTCTTTTTTCCAGTTCGTTTGTCAGATTTTCAACAAAGTAGGAACCGGCCAGAGGATCGACTGTATTTGTAATATTAGTCTCTTCCTGGATAATCTGCTGGGTTCTTACAGAAAGTATCGCGGATTCTTCTGTTGGATTACAGATTGCTTCATCATAGGAGCATACATGAAGGGACTGAACCCCACCTAACGCCGCAGCCAGTGACTGGTAGGATGCGCGTATGGCATTGTTTAGGGGCTGCTGATAGGTAAGGGTGGAGCCTGCTGTCTGCACATGGAATCTCAAAATTTTTGTTTTGGGATTTTTTGCTTTATATCTTTCTGTCATCAAATGTGCCCACATTCTTCTGACGGCTCTCATTTTTGCTATCTCTTCAAAAAAATCATTATGTGCAGACAAATGAAAAGCAAGCCGGGGTACAAAGTCATCAACTGTAAGCCCCCTGTCCCTTTTCAAAACTTCATCAATTATCAAGACTGCAGAAGAGAGGAGCCCTCCTATCTCCTGGTACGCGTTAACCCCTGCTTCCCTGTAATTATAGGAAGTAAAGCTGACGGGATTCCATTTGGGAACATTAAAGGCGCACCATTCAACCAGATCGGCACATAATCTGGTCATCTGCTTAAGGGGCACAGTGGCGGTGTCAAAACAGCCGCCAAGGGAACAGGGATCACCTTCTGTTGTTCCATTGATTTTTGCAAGGGGTATCCCTTTGTTTTCAGCCATGGCAAGGTACATTGCTGTATGGGGGCAAGTGGTTGTCATAACCGGGATAACAGCTGTGGAAATTTTATCTATGGGGAGTCCGTCAAACATTATTTCAAGATCCTGTATGGAGGATACATTAACACCTCCAACCCCTAATTCCACGTCAGAATCCGGAGAATCCGGATCAAAACCCATAATACTGGCATTATCTGCTGCTATGGCAAAACCAGTGGAACCGCTTTTATACAAGAGTTTGAATCTTTTATTGGTTTCATAGGCTGAATTAAGACCGCTGAACTGCCTGATGGTCCATAACCTTTTTCTGTACATGGAGGAATGTATTCCCCTTGTATACGGTTCTTCACCTGGAAGGCCAAGATCTTTATCATAATCGAATGCTGCCATATCTTCAGGTGTGTAAAGCCTTTTTACAGGGATTCCTGAATTAGTGGTAAATTTTTCTTTTCTTTCCCCTGATTTTGGTTTTTCTATTTTTTTTTCCATAATATTATTCCATATAATAAAAGATGATTATGCGGTTTGCTCTATAATAATTAAGGCCCATGTAAAATAATTTTACATTTTAAGCGTTGATAGATTTTCCATGACCAGGTTTCGGAAGTATAGGAATATTTCAATATTCCTACATTTTCACGCCTTGTCATGGAAATCGTTAACACTGGGTTTTGACATTAATTACCTTCATTTTTCGATAAATGATGTAATGTAGTAACATTTTTGGTATTTTAATAAAATAGAAAGTTTTATTTTATTGATCATCATTTTTTTACAGGCACCAAAATATTTTTTTGGTGCCTGTAAAATAGTAGTCACGCAGAATGCAGGTTACTTTTGTTTTTGAGCAGCCAGGTCGGTAAAAGCTTTTGCCATTTCATCCAGATCTGATCCAGGAGGAAAGTAGTTTACCAACCCTATTTGCTTTAGTCTGTGGACTTCATCAGGCGCCACGATTCCGCCAAAAACCACGGGTATATCAGTAGCATTTTTTTCTTTCAGCAGGTCCATCAGTTTCTGAGCATAATCAAGACCCGTTGACGAGAGAGAGCCTATCGCTATAATATCAACATCTTCATCCAGAGCAGCGGCAACAATTGTTTCAGGATACTGGTTCCCCAGATAAACAACTTCCATACCTGTGTCTCGCAAGAGCCTGTTTACAACAGTGACACCCCGGCTGTGAATATCAAAGCCGAGTTTTGCAGTTAACACTTTAACTTTTTCCATTATTTTTATCCTTAAACCTGGTAAAGTTTCCTTTGGCTTGCTTGATAGTTTCTCGTTTTTTTAATAATTTTAAGTGTTAGCCTAACATTCCCTTCATTCCATAAACAGGACTGCTTGCCGCCTTGCATGGGTATCTGCGAACGGTTTTATCGACCATTTCGCCAAGTGTTGCATATTCCTCGGCAGCTTTCTTCATTGCAGGCATAACATTTTCTCCATT
>DAOWMW010000190.1 GCA_030642865.1 Desulfobacteraceae bacterium | reverse complement strand
CTTCGATCTCCGTCATTATCTTTTTTGCTTCCTGGATTATACTGTTGGTCAAGGATTCAATATAATAGGAGCCGCCAAGGGGATCAATTACACGGCAGACCTGGGATTCTTCCTGGACGATGATCTGGGTGTTTCTGGCAATTCTGGCGGAAAAATCTGTGGGGAGTCCCACAGCTTCGTCAAAGGAGTTGGTATGTAATGACTGGGTCCCTCCAAGTACAGCAGAAAGACACTCCAAAGTGGTACGGATTACATTGTTGTATGGGTCCTGCTCTGTGAGGCTCCAGCCGGAGGTCTGGCAATGGGTTCTTAATATGGCTGATTTGGCATTTTTAGGGTTGAATTTTGAAATTATCTCAGCCCAGAGAAAACGGGCGGCTCTTAGCATGGCGATTTCCATGAAAAAATTCATTCCTATTCCAAAGAAAAAGGAGAGCCGGGGTGCAAAAGCATCTATGTCGAGGCCTGCACTTATGGCTGCTTTGACATATTCAAGGCCGTCTGCAAGGGTAAAAGCAGTTTGTAAAACAGAATTCGCCCCTGCTTCCATTATATGATAACCACTTATGCTCACGGTATTAAATTTGGGCATATTGCTGGAGCAGTATCCAACGATATCAGAGACGATTCTCATTGAAGGGGTCGGCGGATATATATAAGTATTACGGGTTAAGTACTCTTTTAAAATATCATTTTGAATTGTTCCGGCAAGTTTATCCTGGGAGACTTTTTGCTCTTCTGCTGCTACGATATAGGATGCCAGAATAGGTAAAACTGCTCCGTTCATGGTCATTGAAACAGACATTTTGTCCAGGGGTATCTGGTCAAAAAGAATCTTCATATCCTCTATTGAGTCGACTGCAACTCCGGCTTTGCCAACGTCGCCTACCACTCTGGGGTGATCAGAGTCATAGCCCCGGTGTGTGGCCAGGTCAAATGCTATGGAGAGACCTTTTTGACCTGCTGCAAGATTTTTTCTGTAAAAAGCATTTGATTCCTTTGCAGTTGAAAAGCCTGCATACTGACGTATAGTCCATGGTCTGCCCGCATACATGGTTGCTTTTGGTCCACGAACATAAGGGTCAAAGCCGGGCAGAGAGTTTGAAGTCTCTATATCTTCAAGATCTTCTGCTGTATAAAGAGGCTTTACAGTTATTCCTTCGGCTGTTTCCCAATCTAAAGCGTCAAGGGGTTTTCCCCTTAGTTCTTTTGCGGCAAGTTCCGCCCATTTTTCTTTTTTTGAATTATCTGACATAATATTGCTCCTTAACAAATATACTGCAAGGCTTTTTAGAAAATTATTCCGGATGCATTATTTTGTTCCTTACCAAAATTAATTTTTAGAAACCTTATATCATAATGTATTTATTTTCTTTCGCACAGTTCTACAAGCACCCCATTTGTTGCTTTTGGATGAAGGAATGCTATTAAAGCTCCCCCTGCGCCTTTCCTCGGTTTTTCATCAATCAGTTTCACCCCTTTTTCTTTTAATTCTGCCAGGGCTTCTTCGATATTTTCAACTCTGAAAGCAACATGCTGTATCCCTTCACCTTTTTTGTCAATATATTTGGCTATGGGACCTTCCGGAGATGTGGATTCGAGGAGTTCCACCTCACTGTTTCCTATGGGGAGAAAAGCTGTTGTAACTTTCTGCTCTTCCACAGTTTCAGAAAATTCATGGGTGAGACCTAAAATTTCTGTCCAGAAATTTTTTCCCTGATCAATACTTTTAACAGCAATTCCCAAATGATCGATTTTGAGTATTTTCATATTGTTACCTTTTTTCAGTAGTGTCGGGTTAGAAAATTGCAAGAAGTAAAATACGGGAAGATTCTAACCGGACATTACTGACCTTCTTTTATTAGTAATTATTGTTTTGCGTGGTGATTATTAACTTCCATCATAACCTTTTTGAAACCGGCCATGGATTTGATTATTGTATCATCATCCACACAAAATGCTATTCTTAAATGACCTGGTCTGCCAAAACCGCTTCCAGGTACGGTTAAAATTAATTCTTTTTGCAGCAGCCCAACAAACTCCACATCATCAATGGGAGTTTTTGGAAAAAGATAAAATGCTCCTGCAGGTTTTATGAATTCATATCCGCAATCTCCCAGGCCATCACATAAAATATCTTTTTTCTGGCATAGGCGGATATGTCTACGCTTGCTCCCTGTATTGACCCTATTACCCTCTGCATTAAAGCAGGGGCGTTTACAAACCCTAATATCCTGTTGGCAAGGGCCATCCCCTGGAGGAGATTACCTTTAAACGAGGCTTCCGGGGATAGAGCTATATAACCGATTCTTTCCCCTGGGATAGAAAGGTCTTTGGAGTATGAGGTTGCAATAAAGCTCTCTGAATAACAATTGAAAACAGAGGGAAGCTTCAGGCCATCATATATTATTTTTCTGTAGGGTTCATCAGATATAATATATATGGTTCTGTTGTACTTTTCACCGGCCGATTTTAAGAGTTCACCAAGATTGATGAGGCTTTTTTCGGAATAGACCTGGCCTGTGGGGTTGTTGGGTGAATTAATAATTACAGCCTTGGTTTTTGATGTTATTGCACTCCCCATGGCTTCAATATCAAGGGTGAAATCTTTTTTTGATGGGACTGTTTTTAATATTCCGCCATGGTTGGTCACGTAAAAATTATACTCAACAAAAAACGGGGCAGGGGTTATGACTTCGTCTGCTGGATCGAGAATTGCTTTTAATATAACATTAATGGCACCGGCTGCACCGCAGGTCATGATAATATCATCCCCGCAAATATTTATCTTCTGCTCCCTGCACAAATAATCAGCAACAGATGCCCGTACATCGGGGTATCCGGTATTCGGCATATATGCGTGGTAATCGGCTGTTGAATCTGCTATGATTTTCCTGAGTGCTTTTTGAAATTTTTCAGGGGGCTTAATATTTGGATTTCCCAGGGAAAAATCGTATACTTTTTCTGCTCCGTATTTTGCTTTAAGGGATGTCCCTTCTTCAAACATCTTCCGTATCCAGGAAGATGTTTGAAGCATATTTGTGATGTTTTGTGAGATTGTCATATTTTTTTTATTTTTTTGGGTTGTTTTTTGGACACTACAGCCTATATAGATAAATCATATTTTCGCAACATATCTTAAAAATTTTTTTTTTGCAAAAAAAATCATGCTATGAATTAATGAAGTCTTTTTTTATTTTGTCAATTTTTGTTTAATTAACTATGTTATATTATAGTACTTTTATGATGTCACCTTATGCTTTTAAATTAAAAAAATGCTATTTCTATGAAAATATTAAGCTAAATAAAAAGATATGAGCAGTTTCGTAAACGGGTTGACGATTTTATGAATAAAGAAATTATTCCGAATGTGGAACAATGGGAAAAAGAAAAAATCATACCCAAAAGTGTCTGGAAACGGCTGGGTGAAGAGGGTTTTTTATGCACAGCTATTTCCCCGGAATAATGGTTACAGATTTAAAGTTGTGGCGGACATTTATTGAAAAATTGATTGCAGACAGGCTGTTACGGAATGAAGATTTCTTCAAGTTCAAGGCGAAAAATCAATTTAACAGCAGACATACCCGTTGTATTTCGAGGATTAAATTTATTTTTTAACGCATAAATTGGATAAATTGCGTTTCGTAACAGCCTGTCGAACAGACTGGCTTCCCCAAGGCCATAAACCTCCTCGCCTTCGGCAAGCTCTTTGGCAATTCCGGCCTGATCTTTTTTGGCGGTGTGCCAGGTCAATGGATCAAAAATATTTTTGGCAGCATTTTTTGTTAAGCTCATATTGCCAACAT
>DAOWMW010000214.1 GCA_030642865.1 Desulfobacteraceae bacterium | reverse complement strand
GCTCAAAAATAACTTAACATTTTAAGCGTCGATCCATCCTGCCTGACTGCGTTACGAAAACGTATAAATATCTTGATATTCCTACGCTTTCGCGCCTTGTCAGGCAGGCGCCTCAACACTTAAAATTGCCAATTTATTTTTGACCGAACCCTTAATGTCAGCATTTGCTATAATTGAGCCGTGGTGAAATTTAAAAAAGTAATACGTAGCAATTTACAGGGTCTGCTCCAGGGTCGTACATCTATTTTTTTCGATTACCATTCTTGATTTTATTGTATTTAGAAATATTGGTACATCCAGTGGTTGCCCTTTTCAACTTCCTGTGACTATAGACCTTAATCAGCGCCTGTACTCGCAAGCCATAACAAAATCTGTTTTACAAGTATTTTATAAAACTTTTCCGACCCCCCTATCCCCTTTCTCCCAAAAAAATAGTTTATTTCAAGGAAAAGAGGTTCTTTTTCCCCGCTCCCTGAAGGAAAAAGAAAATCAAATCCGGCAAGATTTATACCGGTTTTAATACAAAAATCGGTTGCAGCACTAATTGCAATTTTCTGAAGGGGAATATCAGAGTCATAATCAATTACTGCCCCTTTCCCCAGACCGGCACACATTCCCGTTTTATCCGGTAATACACGCCAGTAGGAAAAAAAGTCCCCTCCGATGGCAACAACTCGAAGGGATCTCCCTTTAGAAGGGATGAATTCCTGAATCAAAAAACCTTTTTGTCCTGTTTTTTCGTATTTTACGGCTTTTTGCAAAATTTTCCTTAACTCGGGAAAAGAGTTCAAAAAATAGACATTCTCCCCTTCCCCCCCCCAGTTAAACTTAAAAACAAAGGGAAAAAAATCCCGATTTTTGCCACACTCCCTGTTAAAAGCCGCTACGGAGCTAAAAAAGCTTGTTTTGGGAAATGGGACAGCTTCTTTTTTAAAAAGACCAATCTGCCCCTTTTTACCAGGATATTTAAATTTCATGTCAAAATTTGGAAAAACTTTGGGACAATTTTCCACAGCCATTTGATACAGGGATTCACCGCATCCCTGGGGAAGAATAACTGCACTGGCCGATTTAATGGCAGCAAGATCATCTATACCCGGGTTGCGACCTGCACATATTATATTTTTGCCTGCTTCAAAACATGGATGAAAAGAGAGGATCATAACAAATTCGCAAAAAAACAATGAAAAAGTTTCAAAAAAAATATTTATGGAAAAAGGTGGTACTTCAGAGGGTTACCGATCAAAGGCAGATTAAAAATACTTTTTCAACCGTTTGTTTAATAAAACCTGCAATAAAAAAAATCCAGACAAGCCAATGCCTGAACTTTTTCAAGCTGTGCGGTTAGCTAACTGCTAAAGGCTAACCGCACAGGTCGAATTTTTTTATGATACAATAATAAAGACTATGATGCAAATATAATTTTACCAGTTATATCCCACAGTAAAGGAAATTTCACTGGTTTTCATTAGATTAACCGGTGCTGTAAAAGGACCAACTGCATTGCTGCTGTATTTGTTCCAACTGGTTCCATCACCATTGGGTTCTTCCCCCCAAAAGGCCATGAGGCCAAGCTTGTAAAACCATTGACCATCTCTGGTATATTTAACGGAAAAACTTGTCATCCATGCATCCTCAGTATCATACATAACAAACAGTTGAGGAAAAATTCTGCCTGAATTATAATGCGTATAGAATAATCCGGTAAATCTGTAATTATTTTCCTGATCCCAGGGCCTGTGCAGAGGATCATAATCCCACTCGGATATATGCCTCCAATAAGCCTGCAAAGAAGCATTTATCATATTACGGGAGTTTAATCTCCTGAGCCAGAAAGATTTATCAAAACCTAATAAAGACTGATAAACCCTGTGCATGGTGTACCCTTTCATACTTGGATCCAGTCCAAATTCCAGTTCCTTGAAAATACCTATAAAGGGACCAAAAACCTCTTCGGGGAGAGTTCCGTAAAAAAGAGGTGTAAATGGATCAGCAGTGTCATAAAAAGGGACTTTGCTTACGATGTTCCCCTCGCCCCGGATAACAGCATTTATACACGAAACATATGTATTAAATGAAAAACCGTACATATCCTGTTTTGGATGGTCAAGGTAAAGGGCACTCTCGGTAAATCCCCGGGAAAGATCTATACCTGCATCATCTGCATAGGAACGGAGATAATAAAAAACAAATTCACTGTCAGCGATTGAGACCCTCAGTTTACCACCGTATTCCATATTATCTATATTACTGCTGGGAACACGCTCTTTTATTTCAATGGGAGGGGTAGCCGTATATTCACCACGGAGAAGAGCAGCTATTTTTGGGACTACACTCATATGAAGAACGCTCCCGTCATTAACGGATACCCCATTCTCGATTCCAATTTCATTAATAATACCTATGATTTTCGAATCCGGCGGCAGAACATTATGCAATTTCAAAAGGGGTTCTGCAAATTCGGTTAAAGCCGGTATCCCCCAGTCTTTTACGTACTTGAACCCAAAGGCGTATGGCGCATTACAATTATCATTGGGATCGGTGGAGGACTGATCCAGCGGGGCAAACTGATGGGGTCGGATATCAGGGATAAGAACAAACTGCAGATCTATGGAATTAAAGGGACCTATCATGCCTGACGAATAATCGAACCTTCCCATCCACAAAGGGGTGGCAAGATCTTCTGGATTGTCAAAAAATATCTTGTTACGGTTATCCTGGGGGTTTACGATGTTAACAACATTAAAGCCATCAGCCTCGCCCCACTGAACAATCTGTCGTCCCAGACGAACAGCTATACTCTGCTGGCTGCCGAACCTGGTTGTAAAATCGACAAAAGCCTCCCTTAAATCGTTTTCAACCTTGAGATCATCCTTTCCAAGTTCAAAATCAGAGGGGCTTTTCTCCCGGACATTATCCCATTTATCCGTAACATCAAAAACAGCGTCATAAGCGCCCCTGTAGGTCATAAAAATTTTGCTCACCTTAAAACCGGCCAGGGACAAATCTTCCGGCCTCACTGTAAGGTCAAACTTAAGCTCGGTCAGCCACTGGGAGCAGGTGACTGAATCCATGACTTTATTTTGGAAACCGTTTGTATCCCTTAATACATAGTTGGATTTTAAATGCCCGTGAAAATCTGTTTTAAATGCGTAACTGTAATTTGAACCAGCAAATGAGGCTAAACATAAAAAAACAAAAAAATAAAAAAACGATCTGATCATATGGACCTCCATTAAAAAACAACTCCAGTAAATATTAATAAAATTCTAAAAAAATTGGTACCCTGAATAAACGTCATAACAGCTTTTCGGGTTCGCTTTGATTTCAGCCATTTTGAGATATGAACCATGAACTGTGAGTATTGAGAATTAAAATAAAGCCTGTTATCGACCTTAAGGGCTCGCGCAAAAATAACTTAACATTTTAAGTGCCGATGCATCCCGCCTGACTGCGTTACAAAAGTGCAGGAATATCTTGATATTACTGCATTTTTGTGCCTTGCCAGGC
>DAOWMW010000231.1 GCA_030642865.1 Desulfobacteraceae bacterium | reverse complement strand
TCCATGCATGCAACATCATATGACGAACCAATCTGTTTGCCCACCGAGCAAAGCGTACTTTTATCAATAAGAACACAGCAGATTGCGCAAAACGATGCCAACATTACAAATGTGGCCGATCCTCTGGGGGGTTCATATTATGTTGAAAGCCTCACTGATGAACTTGAAAAACGTGCGTGGGAATATTTGCAAAAGATAGAAGATAATGGAGGTTTAGTTCATTGCATAGAATCAGGATGGCTGCACCAGGAATTTGCAAAGGCAATGGCTGACCATGCGCGTGACGTGGAAAACGGAGACAAAAAAGTTGTGGGCCAAAATTGCTATACAATGGACCATGAGCCCTATGATATTCCTATTTTTTATCCTGAGCCGGAGGGGACATTAGCCTCCCAAAAAAGTAAAATAGAAAAATTAATGAAAGAAAGGGATTCTCAAAAAGCTGAAGCTGCTCTAAATGAATTAAAAAGGGCAACCACTGCTGATGAAAATGTAATGCCCGCTGTAATGGAGGCAGTCTCCCAGGGCTGCACCCTGGGAGAAGTTTGTAATGTATGGCGGGATATTTATGGAATCTGGAAAATACCATTTAATGGATAATATTTGCATAGCATAGCTTTTAAGGAAAATTGTTTTATGTAGATTCTTATATAAAAAAAATCACTCCGTTACAGGCCGTCAGAGTATTATATCCTTGCTTTGGCCTTGTGTTAATTTTTATGCCAATTTTAAAATGGGGTTATTATCTGGCAAATCTACATAGCTTCAGAAATTTTTTTCAAAAAAAGCAGAGGCAGGAAAATGACAAACAGAAGATTAAGAGTTATAATGGCAATACCAGGTTTTGATGGTCACTGGAGAGGTGCTACAGTTGTAACAAGAGCCCTAAGGGACGCAGGTATGGAAGTAATTTATATGGGTCAACAACAGCCCGATGCAATTGTAAATGCAGCACTGGCCGAAGATGTGGATGTTATCGGACTAAGTGTATATGCCGCTGGTCATTTACTTTTAATAAATAAAGTAATAAAAGGAATGAAAGAAAAAAAGATTAATGATAAACTTCTGGTAGTGGGAGGAATTATTCCCCAGCCGGACATTCCCAAATTAAAAGATATGGGGGTGGGAGAAATTTTCCCTCCGGGCTCCCCTTTAAAAAAGATTGTCACTTATATAGAAGATAATGGACGAACAGTAACACAGCAGGCTTCATCTGCGATGTAGCAATCTATTCTCCTGTTTTTAAATTCTGTATAAAAACAGGAGAATCTCATATCCATTTTATCCGGCATTTGCTTCTATTTATTAAGAAGCTGCGTAATTACTCAGCTATACTGATTCAGATTATACCTGTGCTGTAGAAATTGGCTGAATAGTTACGAAGTTACTTCCTTAGACACTAACTGTTTAATGCTTCTAAATATTTTTAAAAATCCGATAACTCAAAAAAGAATCCTCCGTTTTAAAGAGGTCAAACGGGCATATCTTTCACTTATTATTCTTCTCTTTCTTTATTTTGTGAGCCTGGGCTCCGAGCTTGTCTGCAACAACATTCCCATCTATGTAAAATTCAATGGGAAATCATTTTTTCCGATTTTCAAATTTTATCCTGAAAGTACATTTACAAATCATAATAAAAAGACAAGACCCGATTATAAAAGCTTAAACAAGGCAGAACAATTTCAGGGTAATTCCGATAATTACATGATTTTTCCCCCCATCCCTTTTGGCCCCTTTGAAATCATGGACCCCCAATCCATAGATATTCAAAATTCTGTTTATGTAATTATGACCCCTGCACCGATAATTGGGGTGGTCAATATAAAAAAAGACTATTCCATAAAAAAAGCTACAGCCTTTAAAGTATTTATAAATAAAGATGATAACAAAACAAAAGGGCTCATAATAACCGATTATTTCAGGCTTCCTCAAAAAATAAAAAAGGAGATAGAGCTAAGATTTAATAATAAAGATGCCCCATACGCAGAATATAAAATAAAAGGACTCCACGGGAAAAATATTCAAATTTCCCTTTCTGAATACAAAGAGCGAACAAAATCTCCAAAGACTGTAAGGCTAACATTCAGAGAGGTTTATAAAAGTGAAAACAATCCCTTTAAATTTCATTTTTACAAAATTTTGGAATCGGGAGGGGATAAAATTGTAAATCAAAACCATGGCTCACAGGAATGGAATAATATTTTATCTGATGATAAAACAAAAATTATCAAAAAGGTTGAAACAAGATTTTCAGTTCCTGTTGATCCAGTAATTCTTTCAATACTGGGGAAAAATTATACTGCACGTTTTCAAAAACAGGAGGTAAGATTTCCCCACCCCCCTGTTTTAAACCATTTTATGGGGATAGACGGAGCAGGGAGAGATGTTACCGCAAGAATTCTTTATGGTCTTCGAACATCTCTTTCATTTGCTTTTTTGCTGGTTATATTCTCCATGGCCATTGGGATGACAGCAGGGGCAATACAGGGCTATTATGGAGGATTTATAGATATTACAGGACAGAGGTTTCTGGAAATATGGAGCGCACTCCCTTTTCTTTATATAATGATTTTGATGGGTTCTGTTTACGGCCGGAGTTTTATTCTCCTTCTTTTCTGTTATGGAATTTTTAACTGGATAGGGATTTCATATTATATACGGGGAGAATTTTTTCGTTTGCGAAAGCAGCCTTTTGTTGAAGCTGCTCAATGTATGGGGATATCCTCCCCTGTAATAATTTTTAGACATATTCTTCCCAATGCCCTTGTCCCTGCAATAACTTTTTTTCCGTTTTCCCTTGTAAGTGCCATAGGTTCACTTGCCGCCCTTGATTATCTGGGGTTCGGCTTGCCCCCCCCCACGCCGAGCTGGGGGGAGCTTTTGTTCCAGGCACAACAGTACAGGTGGGCATGGTGGCTTGTGCTATATCCATCCGCTGCCCTTTTTATTGTTATGCTGTGTGGTGTTTTCATAGGGGACGGTCTGCGTAACGCATATGACCCAAAACAATATTCAAGGTTTACATAAAAATCTGGTTTGCTTATAATACCTGCCATTGAGCCATGGTGAAATTTAAAAATCTCCGGTTGTCTCAGTACAAGCGAATTTCAGAAGTTTTTAAATTTTATTATACCTAAGGGTTCGCTCAAAAATAAATTGGCAATTTTAAGTGTTGAGGCGCCTGCCTGACAAGGCGCGAAATAGTAGGAATATCAAGATATTTATACGTTTTCGT
>DAOWMW010000020.1 GCA_030642865.1 Desulfobacteraceae bacterium | reverse complement strand
CATCCGCTCAGGTTTTGTTAGTATGCTGATCTCCATATCTATATTTTTTAGTTCATTTTTTTTTACTTCTGGAAATCTTGGGTCATGGAATGCTGCGTTAATGGCGTTGCGTTTAATCCCGTCCTTTATGGTTTCAGATCCCATGATGTTTCCCATACAGCCGCGGAGCTGCCCCTTCATGTGGAGGGTGACAAAGGTGCCCCTGGTGGTTTGAAATATTTCATCCTTTAAAATCTCTTCAATATTTTCATTTTTTATATTTGAGTTCTTTACACCAAGACTATCCATAATGGTCTGTCTGGCCAGACTCACAAGGGTATCCCCTTGCTTTTTTGTCATACCATGGAAAGCTTTTTCTTTGTTTTTCATAATATTATCTCCATAATAAGGGTTCGCCCAAAAATAAATTGGCAATTTTAAGTGTTGAGGCGCCTGCCTGGCAAGGCGCGAAAGCGTAGGAATATCAGGATATTTATACGTTTTCGTAACGCAGTCAGGTAGGATGGATCGGCGCTTAAAATGTTAAGTTATTTTGGGGCGAGCCCTAAGGGAACTTTAATTGTTTTTATAGCGTATTGGCGAAAAAAACAATTAAATCTCCAGGTATTTTTGCAATTTCCTAACCAGACACTACTAAATAAAAATAAAGGTGTATATCTAAAATGACAAAAACAAACGACTGGGAAAAAATAATAAGACGTCTGGAACTTCTAATGAGGCTTAAGTCATTTCCCGTGGCTTTTAAAATGCTTGAAAAAAGAGAAGATCTGGACAAAATAAAATTTATACGCAGGTTGGACAATAAGGTTACCCTTTGCCAGCTTATAACTCTTGTCAGAAATTTTGACTGGACTGTTGGAGCAGATATGGATGATTTTTTTTCTCCAATGTGTCCATCTATTATAGGAATGACAGATTTGCCTGACATATATAAAGATGGCACCTTTCGGAGTATAGTATGGGCCAAGACCAGGGCGGATGGGAAAAAATATGAAGAGTCCATTCAAAGAATTCCTTCAGGGAGATACCAGGCAGTTGTAATGGCCCCCCTGGTTTATAATCCATTTGAGCCGGACATTGTTCTTATATATGCCAATCCCGCGCAGATGATTCTTTTGATTAATTCTCTTCAGTTTGAAAATTATGAGGTTATGAAGTTTTTCTGCGTTGGAGAATCATCATGCTCCGATGCCATTGCAAGGTGCTATCTAACCCAAAAGCCATCTCTAACCATACCTTGCTATGGTGAACGCAGATATGGACATGCCCAGGATGAGGATATGGTGATGGCGCTTCCTGCAAATATGATGGAAAAAGCCCTTGCTGGAATGGAAACTTTATACAGAAGAGGAATCCGTTATCCCATAAGTTTTGCAGGAGCAGAGTTGAGTATTGAGGCAACCTTCCCCTTTACATATTCAGGAATTGATGATATCGAAACAATTCGCGGAAAAGATAATCGCCGTCTCATTGGCCTCACAGGAGGGATTGCCAGCGGCAAAACAACAGTATCGAATATGCTGGAGGATCTGGGGGCCCACACCATAGATTTTGATATTATTTCACGAGATGTTGTTGAACCGGAAAAACCTGCATGGACAAATATCGTTGAATATTTCGGGAAACAGGTCATTGCAGAAGATGGTCAATTAAAAAGGGATGTTCTTTCAAAAATAGTCTTTAGTGATCTTGAAAAAAGAAAAAAACTGGAGAGCTTTATACATCCCAGGATTCATGAAGAATTTGTCAAACAGGTCGAGTCCATTGCAAAAAAAGACCCTGATGCAATAATCCAGGTGGTAATTCCTCTGCTGATTGAGACTAACTTACAGTATATGTTTCACAGCCTGGTGGTTGTTTACACCTCCCGCGATGAGCAGCTTAAGCGCCTCCTGAAACGTGAAGGGATAACTCAGGAAGAAGCGGAAAATATGCTGAGAGCTCAACTTCCCATAGAGGAAAAAAAGGGATATGCTGATTACATTATTGATAATGAAAAGAGTATTGATGAAACAAGAAAACAGGTAAAAAAGCTCTGGGAGACTTTAAAGACAGCGCATTAGGGGTCTGTTTCAATTTAGGCCATGCAATTGAGCTATAATAAAATTTGACATCTGATGGCCGATAGCCCCGCATTAACATTCATGGGACGCAGATTTGACAATCTGCGTCCCATAAATTTTCAAATTTTACCAGGGATTAGCACAAAAATAAATTCGCAAAGCTTTATAAAGATTGTACTGTGCGGGCAATAATAGTATCCTGGGATTTTCTGTTTAATTCAACAAAATGAGCACTATACCCGGCCACCCTTACGAGGAGTTCAGGGTAATCTTCGGGTTCTATCTGGGCTGCAAGTAATGTTTCATTATCAACCATGTTAAACTGAACATGGTTGATTCCCAGATCCGACCAGGATTGTATATAATTTCGCCAGAGTTCAAATCCCCTGTCACCGGTAAATTGATTGGGATTAAGTCTCTGATTGAGCAGATTAGACCTGAAATCTTTTACATGATCAAACTTGGAGACTGATCTTAATACTGCTGTGGGACCTTTTTTGTCGAGCCCTGCCCCTGGTGAGCATCCCCCATCATACATGGTATCGCCAAAACTTCTGCCATTGGGAAGGGCTCCAACCTTATTGGAAGATACAATATAGGCTGCCACATTTTCCGGAAGAATAGGCCATGGATTTCCCCCGGGATTTTTGCACCGCCATGAAATTTCAGCGATATCCTTCATCCCCCTGGTGTATATATGATCAACATAATCATCATCATTTCCCCACTTGGGTGCCTTGACAAAGTCCATCCTCATCTCTTCAGATCCTCTCCAGTTGGATTTGATGGCTTCGAGCAATTGTTCCATGGTATATTTTTTTTCATCATAAACCAGTTTTTTTAATCCAGCCAGGGCATCTCCAAATTCGCTGAATCCAAAATGGGTAAACCAGAGGCTTGCTTTTTCCTTGGCATACAGGTCTGCATCCTGTCCGCTTTCAACACATCTTTCAAAAAGAGCCGATATCAACGGTCTGGGGTGCTGTGTTCCGACTACCCATCTGATAATATTGTCTATCCGGCATCCCATGTACATAATATACTCATGCTGTTTTAACCACGCCTGATAGAATTCTTCATAGGTTTTAAATTTTAAAGGGTCTCCAGTTTTAATACCCATCCTCATTTTACTAACAGGATCCATTCCATTAAACAGAGCCAGCTCCAAAGATTTTACACCGGCACTGGTTATGGGGCCGGGATACCTGTAGTGTGGCGCCCCCATTTTAGTATTGGGAGCTGGCGCCATGCATGCCTGATGCATCCACCGTCTTGCATCCTTAAGGTCAAACCCGAACCAGTGTCGTAAAGATTCGATACATACGGAGTCGTTTCGCATGGATGGGTATCCCAAACCATGTTTTATACATTCAAAAACTTGTTTAAGGGTTTCAGTTCTTACATCGGGATGGTATCTGAACCCTATGCTGGGATCACATGTTCTAACAAGACGTGCAGCCTCGAGATAACAATCTGTCAGATCATTGCACGCATCATTTCCTTCCTCATCAACACCTCCCAAAGTCCAAACATACACAATACCACCCTGGGAGCTCTCCCTTGCAAGCCGGAATATGATACCTGTGGTTTCATAGCACCTCATACGGAGTTCAGAACAATATTCCACAGCCTCTTCCCTGGTCATATTCTTTTCATCTATAACATCTTTTTTGTAATACTCCCACTGGTGGTAATCAAAACGGCAGGGCCACGCACCAGTGGCTCCCCTTTCAAACCTGTAAGCAAGGTTGGTAAAATGATCAAACTGAATCACTTCCCAGAAATGCTCCGGGGGCCTGGCTGGTACTTTTTCGCAGGTTTCAGCAATCCTTAGCAGCTCTTCTTTTCTTTTTGAATCAGCTGTAAAATTTTCGGCAATTATTCTGGCCAGCCGTGAATATCTTTTTGCCCATTTTATAACAGCCAGAAGTGAGGTTCTCATCGCTTTCCATTGATCAATTTTGGGCAATAACTCAAATGCTTCTGCTCCGTCGGGGGCTCCCTCGTGGAGTTTTTTCAGGGCCGCTCCCAAATTTTCATCAATCTGGCCCACAATCCCCTCCAGTCCATACTTATACATCCAGTCCGGCTGGAGTGTAACATAATCAAAGTTGGATAATGCCCGGTTCCCCCACAGGGTAAAGCCCATGGCGCTGACCATTCTTTCTTTGTTAGTAAGGTATTTTTCAGCTTTTGCCAAAAGAGTTCTTGGTTTCCAGTAATCCAATGCCTCTTTTAACCATGGCCTGTCTTTTTCATCAATATACCCTGCCCTGTCATTAAAAATATCCTCATTACCCATGTAGGATGCCCATGGAATCCATTGTATTTTGTGGGGAGCCGAACCGTTGTATCCGACTATTCTTGATTGATCGATAATAAAAATGGGTGTATCAGCAAAAACAGAATCAAGAGCAGCAGCCTTGGTCAGAACCCATGGTTCCATGGGGTCAGCCTCTTTGAAAACTTTTGTAGTCCGATAAATCAGCTCGGTATCCGCCTTGATTCCAGGGAGATATGATGATCCCTTGGTTGCTTTTGACCAGACAGCTTTTCGCAGGTAGTCGATCCTTGGAGATCTTGTTTTTTCTGCCCATTTCCAATATTCTCTTTTTTCAAGAAGTTCCTGTGTTTCTTTTTCTGATACTGAAGCCATTTTTCCTCCTTAGGATTGGGGATGAAATAAATTCACGCTCCTTAAGTATTCTGGATCTAATATTTAATTTAAGCCAAACTTCTTAACTTGGAAGACCTTGTATAATAGACTTTCACACAAATAATTTTACTCCGTTGATGCAAGCAACAGGTTTCGAAAATTCTGATTTTTCTATAAATTACAGTACTCCTGAATTCCTGCCCTAAAAAACAATTTTTTTTTAATCACCTTGCAAGTATAGACAGCAACAGGCTTGCAAAGCCTGGAAACGCAAGTGAATATTTTGAAAATACAGGTTGTGGGCATCGCCCAGCTTAGACACTATATGTGTAGTAATATTACTATATTTAATGTGATTATTTTTAGCAACTCTTTTAGTACCCTGCTTCAGATTACACCCGTTGCAATACACTGAATCAGTGTAGCTGAGTAGTTACAAAATTTCTTTTAAAAAAGCTGAAGATATGGGGATTGACGCTTTGTTGATAAAACCTTTTGCCATGGACGATCTTGCAAAAACTATCAAAAAAGCATTGAAGAATCGTGGAAAAAATTAAGATGTGACCCCTTCTCCCCGGATTAATCTCTCTTAACAAGAGATTTTGGCCGGGAACAAAGGGGCGACAAAAAAATCCCTGGAAATTACAGTTTTTTTATTTCTTCTGTAATTTTTGGAATCACCTCAAACAGATCGCCGACTATTCCAATATCGGCTTTCTGAAAAATAGGCGCTTCAGGGTCTTTATTTATTGCAACAATCGTCTTTGATGTGGACATCCCCGCTACATGCTGAATAGCCCCGGATATACCGCATGCAATGTATAAAGAGGGGGAGACTATTTTACCGGTCTGGCCCACCTGATCATTATGGGAACGCCAGCCTTCGTCAACAGCAAACCTGGAGGCTCCAACAGCACCATTTAAAACAGAGGCCAACTCCTCAATAGCTTCAAAATCTCCATTGGTCCCATGCCCTCCGGATACAATTACATCAGCTTCGGTTAACTCAATTTTATCACCCTCTTCAATGAGCTTTTCCACAACAGATGTTCTGCTTTTTTCAAAATTAATATCTATTTTTTCAACAATCCCTGATCCGGCTGTTTTGGTAGTTGATAGAACATTGGGTCTAACCGCCGCTATTTGAGGGGTCCCTTCAATCTCCACCTGTGCCATTATTTTTCCTCCATATAAAGGTCTGGTGAAGATCAATTTTTCATCTGTATCTTTAATGGCAAGACAATCCATTGCCAGGCCAGCGTCGAGTCTTGCTGCAAGTCTTGCTGCAAGGTCTTTCCCCTGGGAAGATGCACCGATAATAATTAAAGCAGGGTCTGTCTGGGCGGCAGCAGCGGCTGATATATCGGTAAAAGCGTCTGTGGTATAATCATATAATGCAGAATCATCCGCCACCAGTATTTTATCTGCCCCATATTGTCCAAGATCCTTTGCAATCGACTCCACATCTGCACCTATTACCAATGCAACAAGTTCTCCATTGAGAGAATCTGCTATACGTCTCCCCTCACTCACAACTTCAAAAGAAACTTTACGAAATACTTTATTTTGCTGTTCTGTTATCACTAAAACAGATTGCGTCATACCAATCTCCTTACAAATCTATGGTTATACTATTTTAATCTCTTCATGGAGTATTTTGACCAGACCAGCTCCCAATTCAGTAGGGGTTTCACCCTGGATCATTACAGCAGCCTCCCTTTGCGGCGGAAGGGTCAGAGAAACAATTTTTACCCTGCGGTTGTCCATACCCACTGAGGCAGGCTCCACGCCTATATCTGCCAGATTTCTGGTTTCAAGTGGTTTCTTTTTGGCTTTCATTATTCCAGGCAGGGTGGCATAACGGGGCTCGTTTAATCCACGCTGGGTGGTGATTAAAGCTGGAAGAGAAGCCTCTATAATTTCGACTGCACCTTCAACAGTCCGGTGACACCTGATTTTTCCATCAGAAATTTCTTCCTTTACCACCAGGGAAATCTGAGGAATCCCGAGATATTCTGCCACTGCCGCACCAACCTGATAATTATCCTCATCAACTCCCCTCTGCCCCGCAATAATAAGGTCAAATGGTATCTCTTTAAGAGCAGCCGATAGTATTTTGGCAGTGGCAAGGGAATCACTGGCAAAAGCAAGGGGATCATCAACAAGAAGAGCCTTGTCTGCACCCATGGCAAGGGCTGTTCTCAAAATTTTTTCTGAATTTTTAAGACCCATGGACAATACTGTTACGCTTCCCCCATGGGCTTCTTTAATTTGCAGGGCTTCTTCCACAGCCAGTTCATCATAAGGATTCATAATCCATTTAATGCCATCTGTATTTATCGACTTCCCATCTTCAGCGACCTGAATTAAGGCTTCAGTATCGGGAACCTGTTTCACAAGAACAACAACATTCATTATTTTTTCCTTTCGTCTTATATAGATTGTCAAATAATAACCCGATTTTAAAATTCGGCACAAGGCCAGAGGGAGAAGGCGTATTGTAATACTCCAACGACCGATAACGCAGTGAAATTTATTATCTGGAAACCTGTAGCAAACATCCTGTGATCATTTTGACTAATAGCTAACTGCTAAAGGCTAACCGCACAGCTTGAAATTATTTATGTGACGATCTATAGAATATATATTAAAGAGTTAAATAGTCCCTATACCCAAAAAATGGTTTATTTGTCAAGATAACAAGATGTTTTTTCATACAAAAGCATGGTTATTTAAGGTTGACAATTGATGAACTTTTACCTAAAAATAAAAAGTTGCAGTTGGGTTCTTTCTTGACGTTTTTAAACATGTTTAAGCAATTTTAAAATTTTAATCAGATCAGACCTGTTGTGATACTTGAATCAGTGTTGCTGAACAGTTATAAAATATGTCCGATATACACCTGATAATAGAGGAGACATAATGGATTATAAACTCACAATGGAACAGGAAATGCTTCGTGATGCTGTCCGTGATTTTGCCGTTGCCGAGATCAAACCGGTTGCACAGGAACTGGATGAAAAAGAAGAATTTTCCTGCGAAACAATGAAAAAGATGGGTGAACTGGGTCTCTTCGGTCCATTTGTTTCTCCCAGCTACAATGGCCAGGGTATGAGCTATCTTTCATATATTATCACAGTTGAAGAGATTGCGAGGATTGACGGATCACATGCTGCCACTGTAGCTGCTGGAAATTCTTTGGGCATAGGCCCATTATATTATTTTGGAAATGATGAACAAAAGAAAAAATATCTTCCAAAACTATGCTCAGGGGAAGCTCTTTGGGGATTTGGGCTGACAGAACCAAATGCTGGTTCAGATGCCGGCAGCTCCACAACAACCGCGGTTCTTGATGGAAACGAATGGGTCATAAACGGAAGCAAAATTTTTATAACAAATGCTGCGACTGACATTACTTTGGGTTCCACTATTTTATGCAGAACAGGAACCCGTGATGACGGCAGACCCGAACTCACCTGTATTATTGTTGAAAATGGGACACCAGGGTTTACAGCAAAACCGATGCATGGAAAAATGATGTGGAGGGGGTCAAATACTGCTGAATTGTACTTTAATGACTGCAGAGTTCCTAAAAAAAATCAGATAGGACCCATGGGACACGGCTTTTACCAGATGATGCAGACTTTAGACGGCGGAAGACTCTCCATTGCAGCTATGGGTCTGGGGGGAGCCCAGGGGTGCCTGGATATGGCTTTAAAATACAGTAACCAGCGGGAACAGTTTGGCCAAAAAATCTGCAAATTCCAGGCAAATGCTTTTAAACTTGCTGATATGGCTGTGGAAGTGGAGTGCGCCCGTCTTCTCCTTTATAAGGCATGCTGGCTGAGGGATAATAATGAGCCTTTTTCCAAAGAGGCAGCCATGGCTAAACTTTACTGCTCGGAAGTTATGGGAAGATGCGCAAATAATGCTGTTCAATTATATGGCGGATACGGGCTCATGAAAGAGTATGATGTTGAGAGATTTTACAGAGACCATAAATTACTGGAAATCGGAGAAGGAACCTCAGAAGTACAGAGGATTGTTATTTCAAGACTAATTGGCGCGTAAAAAACGGAATTGGTTCTATTTTAGTCCACCAGGTACCATAGCCGGGCTATTGTGAAATTTAAAAAGCTCTGGTTGTTTGAGTACAAGCTGGTTTTCAAAGTTTTTAAATTTTATTATGCCTTAGGGCTCGCGCAAAAATAACTTAACATTTTAAGCGCCGATGCATCCCGCCTGACTGCGTTACAAAAGTGCAGGAATATCCTGATATTACTGCACTTTTGTGCCTTGCCAGGCGGGCGCCTCAACACTTAAATTTGCCAATTTATTTTTGTGCGAACCCTTAAGTAAGTGCCTGGCCGAAATTAGAACCATGTCCAAAAAAAACAGATATGGGGAGCTAAATGACAGAATATGATATGTGGAAAATTTTTCCAAAGATGCCCAAAAAAGTCAGTATTGGAGATATAACCATAAGAGACG
Source organism: Desulfobacteraceae bacterium (assembly GCA_030642865.1). Classification (GTDB taxonomy): domain Bacteria; phylum Desulfobacterota; class Desulfobacteria; order Desulfobacterales; family BuS5; genus DAOWMW01. The sequence continues at coordinate 1,462 of DAOWMW010000020.1, read as the reverse complement.
GTTTTCAACATGAGGAAAAATTTATTTCAACTGGAGCAAAAATATTTTACCTTGAAGAACTTATCTTTGCAGGGGCACGGGAAATAGAGGTAACTAATCTGGGAAATCCTTTTTTAATGCCCCAGTTCAAGGATGGAGAAGAGCTTTTAAAACAGATGAGAAGTGACCGTTTTAAAAAGCGATGTGAGAAAAAGGGGGTAAATTATGATGATATCTGTTTTACTGCCATTACTATTCGTGAATCAGCAGTGGATAAGGCCATACGCCTAAAAGAGAAAGGGATAGGCCCCGACAGAATACTAATGATGGTTTCGACTGAAGAAGAACACCATTTTGCAAATTCAGGCACAACTCTTCCAGAATACTGGAAAGAGGTTGAGAGGTGTATAAAAAAATGTAATGCAGCGGGCATGCAAATGTGTGGTACAGTAAGTACCATTTGGGGAAGCCCCATAGGTGGAGCAACAGACCTTAATGATGCTGTGGAATTTACAAAAAGATTTCTGGAATTAGGGGCCTATGATATTGAGCATGCTGATCATGACGGGAGTGCTTCTGCCCCTGATGTATACCGGTATTTTTCCATGATTCTCGATGCAATTCCCAACCCTGACCTCCATGTTGCCCATTTTCATGAGACAAAAAGAGTCGCTTCAGCCTCTATTCTGGCCTCCCTGCAGGCAGGGATAACCCGTCTAGAAGCAACTTTGGGCGGTCTTGGGGGACAGCCTGCCAACTTCATTGATGACTCCCCTGTAAAGGGAACAGGGGAATATTACTATGATGACCCGCGGTATGTTGGGCTGGTAACCCTGGAAGATACCCTTGTTCAGATAGATGAGATGGGAATAGAACATGGCTACGATCTGGACAGAATTCTATGGCTTGGTGGGCAGATGGAAAAAACCATCGGCAGGAGATTGCGATCCGAGGCAATAATCAACGGCCGCACATTAAAAACAGGACATATGCAATACGCAAGGCCCGGGCTTGCCACCACAAAGAGAAAACTGGGAGAAAAGCCAGGACAAAAAATACCCCAGACCTGGACAAAAAAGGCTGTTCTTCCGAAAAATCTTAAATAGCTTTTTCCATCTATGAATTGTCAAATAATTACGCAAAAAAGATGGGGCGCAAATGCTTTTTGCAATCAGGCTGCACCTTTTCTCAGTAGTGTCCGGTTAGAATCTCGGGAAAGGGAAGTTTAATTGTTTCTTGCAATTTCCTAACCGGACACCACTTACCTTTATTACTCCATATAGCTGAGTAGTTACAGTTTTTTTGTGCGAACCCTAAGGATCGTGAATTTTATAAATTACCCAAAATTACTTGTTCTTGTGCCCGTCTTCCGTGTCGCATCAATGGCCAAAATTGCGTAGGGGCATCCCTTGTGGGTGCCCAAAATGCTCCGAGTATGCAACCCTTGATGCGCCTTGAAGACGACCACAAGCCAGGCGCAATT
>DAOWMW010000283.1 GCA_030642865.1 Desulfobacteraceae bacterium | reverse complement strand
TAAAGACTCAGTGGTGTCCGGTTAGGAAATTGCAAGAAACAAAATACGGAAAGTTTAATTGTTTTTTCCGCTATTAAAGAATAAAACTTGATAAAGATACAAATAGATATTATTTTACCCTGAAATTTTGAGCATCTGGGTCAGTGCAATCACTAATGGGGATGAAATAAATTACCCGTAATTGCGCCGGGCTTATGGTCGTCTTCAAGACGCATCAATTGTTGCATACTCGGAGCATTTTGGGCACCCACAGGGGGATGCCCCTACGCAATTTTGGTCATTGATACAACACGGAAGACGGGCACAAGAACAAGTAATTCCGGGTAATTTATGGATAATTTATAACATTCACGATCCTAAACAGGCTGGTACGATTACTCCGCAGCTAAAAACGCTCCCCGAACACCACTTGCACTTTATACGATAACCTTTTACCAGGAGATATGGATGAAGCAAAAATATATTATCACGAAAAATAATGAAAAAAACGAAATGACCATAAAAGAACTTGCTGAAGTGGATAAAGACATAATGACTTTGTTAAGTGAAGAGACCTATGATAAAGATAGAATTGAAACTCTAATCGAAAAAGGGGAAATTTTTCTTATTAGAGAACTCCGAACAGTATCTTTTTTCCCTCCTTCTTCCTATATGACTAAAATATCAAATGCCATTTTTCAATTATACGATTCAGAGGAAAAAAATTCCATTGAAATTATGATTGATGACAAAGATGCTTTTATTCTGCCGGACGAAGATGAAGCCTTTGGAGAATTTGACGAAATATCAGAAGATTTAAATGAGCTTGACCAATTATTAGAAGATGGTTCCGCTAGCCTGAACAAGACTTCGAATGGAATAGATGATGAAGAGAATCCTCCCGCCAATTCCAAAGAGTAAGGGCTTTTCAATATTTTTAAGGTGAATAAGATTAACAGCTCAAATATTTTTTTCTCCATACTCGGGGGTTTCTTTTTAAGTGCCTCTTTCCCGGCCATGGGGTTCAGCCGGCTTGCATGGTTTGCCCTTGTTCCCATGACAATTTTAATAAAAAATTCATCTTTAAAAAACAGTTTTTATATCGGTTTTTTAACCGGCTTTGTCCATTATATTACACTTATTTACTGGTTACCCAGCACCCTGGGGACCTATGGCAAACTCCCGTTTTTTTTTTCAATTCCTCTGCTCATACTTTTATCTGCTTATCTGGCAGCATATATGGGTATTTTTGCGGCGGTTTTGGGATGGCTCCGGCCCTCACCTGTAATCTCTATTATTTTTTTCCCTGCTCTATGGGTTTTACTGGAGTACATACGGTCATTTTTTTTTACAGGATTTCCATGGGAACTCTTCGGGTATTCCCAATTTAACAATCTAAATATTATTCAGATTTCAGATATTTTCGGTGTATATGGAGTCTCGTTTTTAATTATCCTTTCAAATACCTCTGTGGCTCTGATAATCGTACATTTTAAGGGCGCCACCTGGTATGGGGAAAAAACAACGCTAAAAGAGGCTGCCTTGCCGGCTATGATTTTTGCCCTGATTTTCTCCGGTGCCTGGTATTATGGCAAACAGCGGCTTAAAACAATTGACAAGATAGCTCACAGAGCTGATTTGATAAAAGTAGCGTTAATTCAGGGAAATATAGATCAGACAATAAAATGGGATAAAGCTTATCAGCAATCGACCCTTGAAAAATACATCAGGCTGTCAAAATTTGCAAAAAAAGATGACCCTGATCTTGTTGTGTGGCCTGAAACAGCCGCACCTTTTTATCTGCAGCAGAATAAAGAGTTATCAACGATTCTTTTAAACGGAATCTGTGATACAAATACAGATTTCATTATTGGTGCCCCATCTTTTGTACTGGAAAATAACAGAATTAAGTATTTCAACAGTGCTTATTTAATAAATAAAAAAGGTGAAATCCTGGGCAAGTACGATAAATCCCACCTGGTCCCCTTTGGTGAATATATACCTTTTAGCAAATGCTTCCCTTTTTTAAATAAAATAGTCGAAGGGGCCGGAGATTTTCACCCTGGCCCAAAAGGGGTCGTTACTCACTGGAATAAATGTAAACTTGCAATACTGATTTGCTATGAAATTATCTTCCCGCAACTTGCCGGCGCAATGTCCAACAACGATGCATCTTTAATAATAAACATTACCAACGATGCATGGTATGGCAGATCAAGTGCTCCGTTTCAACATTTTTCCATGGCAATATTCAGGGCTGTGGAAAACAGGCGCTCCCTTGTAAGGGCGGCGAATACTGGCATAAGCGGATTTATTGACCCCGCAGGAAGGGTTCTGGCGAAAACCGATATTTTCAAAAAAGCTGCTGTTACTTGCCAGGTACCGCTAATGCATGATAAAAGCTTTTATTCCAGATATGGTAATATTTTGATAATTGCCTGCTTTGGAGTTGTTTTACTTTTTTCAGCCCTGTGCATGTATAAGGGCTCGCGCAAAAATAACTTAACATTTTAAGCGTCGATCCATCCCGCCTGACTGCGTTACAAAAGCGTAGGAATATCCTGATATTCCTACGCTTTCGCGCCTTGCCAGGC
>DAOWMW010000069.1 GCA_030642865.1 Desulfobacteraceae bacterium | reverse complement strand
TCTTTGATACCAACTATTTCAACCTTGTCACTAACATTTATTATACCACGCTCCACCCTTCCTGTAACCACTGTACCCCGCCCGGATATACTAAATACATCCTCAATGGGGAGCAAAAAAGGCTTGTCAATATCCCTTTTGGGTTCTGGTATAAAGGTATCTATGGCATCCATTAATTCAAAGATGCATTTTGCATCATCACTGTCGGGATCATCACTCTGCAACGCCCGCAAAGCACTCCCTTTTATTATTGGCGTATCATCTCCAGGAAAATCATATTTATCAAGAAGCTCCCGGAGCTCAAGCTCCACAAGCTCAATCAGCTCTTCATCATCCACCATATCACATTTGTTAAGGAAGACAACTATTCTGGGGACCCCAACCTGGCGGGCCAGCAGGATATGCTCCCTGGTTTGAGGCATTGGACCATCATCTGCCCCCACAACCAGTATTGCTCCATCCATCTGGGCTGCCCCAGTAATCATATTCTTGATGTAATCAGCATGACCAGGGCAATCAACATGGGCATAATGACGGTTGGGCGTCTCATATTCAACATGTGCTGTTGCAATGGTTATTCCACGTTCTTTTTCCTCGGGAGCCTTGTCTATCTGATCAAAAGGAACAAAATCAGCAAGTCCTCTTAAACCACTATGCTTTGTAATCGCCGCTGTCAAGGTAGTTTTGCCATGATCAATATGGCCGATTGTACCAACGTTAACATGCGGCTTTGTCCTCTTAAACTTTTCCTTAGCCATGTTTAATAACCTCCATTTAGAGCATAATCCGAAAGAATAAAAAAAGAAAACTATTACCAACGATAATGCGCAAACGCTTTATTAGCATCGGCCATCCTGTGGGTATCTTCCTTTTTCTTCACTGAAGCCCCCCTGTTGTTCGCTGCATCCATCAGTTCTCCGGCCAATTTATTAGCAATACTTTTCTCAGATCGCTTTCGAGCAAAATTCAATATCCACCTAATCCCCAAAGCTGTTCGCCTGGATGGTCTTATTTCTGTAGGAACCTGATATGTTGACCCACCTACCCTTCTAGATTTAACCTCAATCTGGGGCTGAACATTACCAACCGCCTGTTCAAAAACTTTGAGAGGGGAATCACCTACCTTCTCCTCAATGATGCCGAAAGCCTTATACAAATTTTTTTCTGCCAGACTCTTTTTACCATCCCTCATTATTGCATTGATAAAACGTGCAACCAGTACACTTTCATATTTTGCGTCTGGTAAAACGACCCTTTCAGGGACTTCTCTTCTTCTAGGCATTTATTAAACTCTCTGTCAATAGATTATAACATGTTTTTTAACAACACAAACCACAGGATTTTAAAAAAATATTTCCAGTGCAAACCTGCAAAAAAAAAAGGTAAATTTTAGCATTACCTTCTCCACTCAAAATTATTTTCCCAAAAAACCCATACAAGAATAATTATTTTGGCTTTTTCGCCCCGTACTTCGATCTTCCCTGCTTCCTGTCCTCAACTCCCAAAGTGTCAAGGGAGCCCCTTACTACATGATACCTGACCCCGGGTAAATCCTTAACACGCCCACCTCGAACAAGAACAACTGAATGCTCCTGCAGATTGTGGCCTATACCGGGAATATATGCAGTAACTTCTATTCCGGTGGTAAGACGAACCTTTGCAACTTTACGCAAGGCAGAATTCGGTTTTTTCGGAGTTGTTGTGTACACCCGGGTACACACGCCTCTCTTTTGAGGTGCTCCTTTTAAAGCAGGGGTATTTGTTTTCTTCTTATGCCTTTTCCTACCCTGTCGAACCAATTGATTAATAGTCGGCATAATCTCCTCTTCACTTAAAATATATCCAATTTAATTTTACACATACCTAAAACGAAATAATATTACAATAACAATCGCCTTAAGTCAAGAATTATATCATAGAATTCAAAAATTAAAAAAGCTTGTAAATATCCCCCCCCCCATGAAACCTGTAAATTTTTCGACCTGTGCGGTTAAAAGTCAGCTATTAACCAAAATGATCACAGGATGTTTTGCTATAGATTTTCAGATAATACATTTCACTTTGGCCAGAGGGAGGAAGGCGTATTGTAATACTCCAACGACCGATAAGGCAGTGAAATTTATTATCTGGAAATCTTCACCCACTGGGTGTTATTTCCTGCTGACGTAATACCTCGATTTTTCAAAGCAGGGGAGGAATTATTTATGTGACAGTCTATAACTATCAGGTTATCGATTCCACATCAATATTATGATAATCAGAAAAACCTGTGCCTGCAGGAATCAGTCTCCCCATAATTACATTCTCTTTAAGACCCAGCAATGGGTCTACTTTCCCTGCTATACTCGCATCACTTAAGACCTTTGTGGTCTCCTGAAATGATGCTGCTGAAATAAAACTTTCCGTGCTAAGGGAAGCTTTGGTTATGCCCAGAATCAACGGAGCAGCGGCAGCAGGCTCTCCTCCGTTCTCCTTGATTAATTCATTAACCGCCTCAAACTTTTTCCTGTCTACCTGCTGTTCAAGAATAAAATCGGTTTCACCCACCGATTTAACCCTGACCCGTCTCATCATCTGCCTTACTATAACTTCAATATGCTTATCATTAATTTTAACTCCCTGCAGACGATAGACTTCCTGAACCTCATCAACAAGATATTTAGCAAGGGCAATTTCGCCCTTAATATTAAGGATATCCTGTGGAACTGCAGAACCACTCACCAGAGATTCTCCTGCCCGAACATAGTCCCCTTCATTAACAATAACATGTTTGCCCGTGGATACCAGATATTCTTTTTTGTCCCCTGCTCCGGCAGGAGTAACCACAATTTTTCGTTTTCCTTTTCGTGTTGAGGGTGCAAGGGAAATATATCCGTCTATCTCGCTTAAAACTCCTTGTTCCTTGGGAGTTCTAACCTCAAAAAGTTCAGCTACCCGTGGAAGACCACCAGTAATATCCTTTGTTTTAGTTGTGGCTCTTGGCAATTTAGCAATAATATCCCCTGCAAGGACCCCATCCTGTTCTTCCACCAGAAGAATTGCATCAAGGGGCAATGTATATTCTATTTTTTCAGAAAGAAAACCCTGATCGGCTGTTTTTCCATCTTTAGGCTTAACTATAATTCTGGGCCGCTCCTCCGTACTCCTTGACTCAATAATGGTACGGCTGGATTTACCAGTAACAAAATCAACTTTTTCCTGCAAAGTCTTGCCACGCTCAATATCTTTAAATCTGATTGTCCCGGTATTTTCTGCAATTATCGGGGTGGTAAAAGGATCCCAGCTTGCAATGAGATCCCCTGCACTAATTTTAGACCCGTCTTCCAGGGCAAGATGAGCGCCGTAAATCACAGGGTACCGCTCACGCTCACGACCATTTTCTCCAATAATGGCGACCTCTCCTCCCCGACGATTCATAACCACACGATTATTATCTGAATTGACTGCAAACCTCAAGTCAATATATTTAACTATTCCACTGACAAGGGTTCTGATATCCGCCTGCTCAACCCTTCTGCTGGCGGTTCCACCTATATGAAAAGTTCTCATGGTCAATTGTGTTCCAGGCTCTCCAATGGACTGGGCAGCCAGAATCCCCACCGCCTCTCCAATCTCAACAGGTCCACCATGGGCCAAATCGCGGCCATAACATTTAACGCATACTCCAGTTTTAGCCTTACAGGTTAAAACGGATCTTATTTTAATGTTTGTATTACCAGCATTTTCTATTTTATCAACCTCCGACTCGGTGAGAAACTCTCCCTCTTTAACAAGAATCTCATCTGTAAAAGGGTCATGAATATTTTCCATGGTAACCCTCCCCAGAATACGCTCACCCAAACGCTGAATAATTTCACCACCTTCAAAAAGCGGCTCAACGTCAACACCAGCCGTGGTCCCGCAATCATAAGTAGAAACTATACAATCCTGAGCTACATCAGCAAGGCGTCTCGTGAGATATCCTGAATTGGCTGTTTTTAAAGCTGTGTCAGCAAGCCCCTTTCTTGCGCCATGGGTCGAAATAAAATACTGAAGAACAGAAAGCCCCTCTCTAAAATTAGCATTAATGGGAGTTTCTATGATTTCACCAGATGGCTTTGCCATGAGACCGCGCATTCCTGCAAGCTGCCGCATCTGGTCTTTACTCCCCCTTGCGCCTGAATCGGCCATCATATATATGGGATTGAAACTCTCCACCACTGCAGGCTTCCCACCTGGCTCTGCAGGGGAAACGCCACTTCCATCTAACCTGGGCGCATTCTTCATGGCATCCATCATTTCATTTGCCACATCATCAGTAGCCTTTGCCCATATATCCACAACTTTATTATATTTTTCACCCTGGGTAATAAGACCATCGGAATATTGCCGCCATATTTCTTTGACATGAATATCTGCTTCATCAATAATTTTCTTTTTCGTCGAAGGAATAATCATAGCATCTATGGAGATTGATAACCCACCCAGTGTGGAGTATTTATAGCCGACATCCTTGAGCTTATCCGACAATATAACGGTTGCTTTAATTCCAAGATTTCTATAAGCATAATCGACAAGATCACGAAGATTTTTTTTGTCCATAACCTTGTTGATAATATCGAAGGGGAGTGCCAGGCGTTTAGAAATCATTTCAAAAAAATGATGTCCCCCATCTCCATCGATTATCCGGGTATACTCACCTGTGCTCAATGAAAAAAGATCATCCACTGTTTGAGCATCAAAGTTTGAAACCCTTTTGAATTCATCCCTTGTAAACAAACCAATGGAATAATCAGTCCCCTTTAGCAGCTCGTCAGCAAATTTATCCTGCAAATCATCAAAAGTTTCCCCTGATTCTAATTTTTCGAATATTTTTTCAGCAACTTTATCTTCAGAAACCACCATGCTGTTGAAATTTACCAAATTCAACTGGGGTATGATTTCCCACAACAAAACACGCCCGACTGTTGTATCGTATTTTTTCCCACCTATTCGTGCTTTTATCTGTGCGTGGAGATCAACGGCTTCTGAGTCATAGGCAGATCTAACTTCATCTGGAGATGAAAAAGTTTTGCCATGCCCATTTAAACCTTCAACGGACCTGGTCATATAATAAATGCCCAGTACAATATCCTGACTGGGAATAATTACAGGGCTGCCATTGGCAGGAGAAAGAATATTATTACTCGATAAAACCAAGGCTCTGGCTTCTATTTGTGCTTCAATGGAAAGTGGGATATGAACGGCCATCTGGTCCCCATCAAAATCAGCATTAAAAGCTGTGCAGACAAGAGGATGAAGCTGAATTGCCTTTCCTTCGATGAGAATCGGTTCAAAAGCCTGAATCCCGAGCCTGTGGAGAGTTGGAGCACGGTTTAAAAAAATAGGGTATTCTTTTACCACTTCTTCCAAAGTATCCCAAACTTCAGCTCCCCCGCGTTCCAGCATTTTTTTAGCACTTTTAACGGTGGAAACAAGCCCCATTTTTTCCAGGCGGCAGTAAACAAAGGGCTTAAATAACTCAAGAGCCATCTTCTTAGGTAAACCACACTGGTGAAGCCTGAGATTAGGACCAACAGTAATAACAGTCCTTCCGGAATAGTCAACACGTTTACCCAAAAGATTTTGACGAAAACGACCCTGTTTCCCTTTTAGAGTATCGCTTAAGGATTTCAACGGGCGCTTATTAGTTCCGAGAATTGGTCGTCCCTGCCTGCCGTTATCAAAAAGAACATCAACAGCTTCCTGGAGCATCCTTTTTTCATTACGGACAATAATCTCCGGTGCCATCAGATCAATCAGCCGTTTTAATCGGTTATTACGGTTGATAACTCTCCTGTAAAGATCATTAAGATCAGAAGTTGCGAACCTGCCACCTTCCAAGGGAACAAGGGGACGCAAATCAGGGGGGAGAACAGGTATGCATTCCATAATCATACAAGATGGATTCAGCCCGGAGTGTTTAAAGGAATCTATGATTTTAAGTCTCTTTGAAAGCTTCTGACGTTTTGTTGCTGACTCTGTCAGGAGGATATCAGCTCTTAATTTTGCATACTCTCCTTCAAGATCAACCTGCTCTAACATCCGTTTTATGGCCTCAGCACCTATACCCGCTTCAAACTTGTCATCATGGAGTTCAAGGTTTTCATAATATTCTTCATCTGTGAGAAGCTGCCCTCTGGTTAAGTCAGTCTCTTTAGGATCAATTACAATATATAAATCATAGTAAAGAACTTTTTCAAGATTTTTCAGGTTTAAATCGAGTACATTGCCCAGCTTGCTGGGAAGACTTTTTAAAAACCAGATATGGGAACAGGGTGCTGCAAGCTCTATATGCCCCATCCGTTCCCGCCTCACCTTGGATTGAACAACCTCAACCCCGCATTTTTCGCAGACAACCCCTCGGTGTTTCATCCTTTTATATTTGCCACAATTACATTCAAAATCTTTTATTGGGCCAAATATTTTTGCACAAAAAAGACCATCCCGCTCGGGTTTAAATGTTCTGTAATTTATAGTTTCAGGCTTTTTGACTTCCCCACTGGACCAGCTTCTAATCTGCTCAGGTGATGCCAACGCAATTTTAACACCAGAATAAATTTGTGGGTCCTTGGGTTTTGCAAAGAAATCGTATAGAGTTTCCAAAGTTATCCTCCTGTAAAAAAAATTAATTTCTTCCCGCGAAATCAATTTTTAAAAAATCTATATCCCCTGTCTGCTACACATAGACGGTTAGAAATTACATTTTTTCGATAAACAATAAGCACCAAAAATAAAAAATGATGTCTCGTAACAGCAGTTCTATTACAAGACTGAAGAACTCAACCATTGATGGCCAGGCCATTGAAAAAGCGTAAGTTATGGCCATTCGACAGGTTGTTACGGAATGAAGATTTCTTCAAGTTCAAGGCGAAAAATCAATTTAACCGCAGACATACCCGTTGTATTTCGAGGATTAAATTTATTTTTTAACGCAGAAATTGGATAAATT
>DAOWMW010000057.1 GCA_030642865.1 Desulfobacteraceae bacterium | reverse complement strand
GAGAACTCAGCAGATTATCCAGGACGAGACCAATGTCACCAATACCGTGGATCCCCTGGCCGGTTCTTATTTTGTTGAACGACTCACAAAAAATATAGAAGAAAAGGCCTGGGAGTTTTTTGAAGAACTCGAAGAACAGGGAGGCTGGGCCGGAGCCATTGATTCAGGCTGGTTAATGAACCACAGGGAAAATGCGATCTGTCAGCATGAAGATGACCTGAGGAATGGAAAAAAACGGGTTGTTGGAGTTAACTGTTACCGGGATGATACAATAGCATCCGGAATATCTTATTTTAAAACAGATAGCAACCTCAGAGGTAAATTAAAGGACAGATTAATAAAACTCAAAAAAGAACGGGATAATGTTGCAGTGGAGGAAGCCCTGGCTGAGCTTAAAGAGGCCGATGACAATGGTGATAATGTAATGCCTGCAACAATGAAAGCGGTAAAAGCCTATGCCACCCTTGAAGAGATGTGCGACATAACAGTACGCCGGCATCCATGCAAAGCTGCGGACAGTCCCTTTTACGGAATGAAAGGAGCTATGTAATGAAAAAGGTTAAAGTATTAACAGCAAAATTAGGCTTTGACATTCATAGCCGGGGAGTAACCGTTGTAAACAGGCTATTAAGAGATACAGGAATGGAAGTTGTTTATTTAGGGAACCAGTATCCTGAAACAATTGTTGCAGCAGCTCTGGATGAAGATGTTGATATTATAGCAATAGGCTCCCTTTCATCAACGGGTCTTGATTATGCCCAGAAACTTATGAATCTGCTAAAAGAAAAAAATGCAATTGACATACCTGTGGTTTTTGGCGGAATCGTGGCTCCCGATGAAATCCACAGGCTAAAAGAGATAGGCCTGGTAAGCTATTTTCCCCCTGGATCAGATCTGGATGAAATGGCAACAACATTTACTGATCTGGCGGCTCAAAAAGATAGTTAATTTTTTTTTGAAAAAACTCAAAAAAGCTGTTTCACGATAAAAATTATATCGTAAAACAGCTTTTTTTTATCTTGACAATGGGGAGTACCCCATGGCACGATAAATATTTTGGTATTAATCAATGAAGATATACACAAATAACAAAAAGAACTTTAACCAGACATTCAGTGAAGTGGCAGCAATTATTTTTCTCTCTTTTTTCATCGCGATTTTACTCAATCAGATAAGACCGAACAGTATATCTTTTTTCCCAGCCACCAAAATAAATGAACACAAAAAAGAAGGCGCATCTGAAATATCTGTCGCAAAAGCCCTTCTGATACTTAAAAATAAAAAAGGAATTCTTCTTGACGCAAGATCAGCAGCTATTTTCGGAAAGGGCCATATTCCCGGGGCTCTGACTTTTTACGAAAAAGATTTTGAAGAACGGATAGAAATTTTTTTACTTCAAAATGACCTGGAAACAATAGTCATAACCTATTGTGATGGTGATCAATGCGATCTTGCCAAAAATCTGGCTGACAAATTTTGCTTTGCGGGATATGAAAATGTATTTTATATGGAAGACGGATGGAGTCGCTGGAAAAAAGCGTTTAAGGAGAAATAATGATCTTGGCTTCTAAAAAAGATATGAACAAGTATGAAAAAATGGGCATCTGGGGCAAAAAGAACCTGATTAATATATTTAAAGAGCATGTTAACACAAAGCCGGATCAAATATGTATAATCGATCCTTTAAATAAACAGGAACTCACAGGCTTCGCCCCTGAAAGGCTTACCTATAAAGAGCTGGACAGATCTGTGGATGCACTTGCCGAAGGATTATTAAAAAAAGGTATTAAAAAGGATGATATTATAATGGTTCAACTCCCCAACTGCTGGGAGTTGGGAATGCTCTATCTTGCCATTTCCAGAGCAGGGGCTATTATTTCTCCTGTTCCTGTCCTTTTAAGGGAAGCAGAGCTTTCTTATATAGCCGAAATTACAAAGGCAAAGGCATTTATAACTGTTGAAGAATTTAATCGGTTCAAACACAGAGAAATGGGGGAAAACCTTCAATTAGCCTCCCCGGATCTAAAGCATGTAATAACCCATGAAGAAATCAGAAAAATGAGCAAAGGAGATGTTACAGGTATATTGGATGATATCGATATTAACCCGAATGATATTTTTACAATATGCTGGACATCAGGCACAGAGGCCAGGCCAAAAGGTTGTCCTCTGAGCCATAATAACTGGATGGGGATATCGACCCTTCAGGAGGCTACAGGGGTAACTCCGGGTGACAGGCTGATAGTTACGGGTCCCCTGGTTAATATGGCCTCCGTGGGGACAATTTTTTTACCCTGGCTTCTACTTGGCGGGTGTCTGGTTATTCATCATCCCTTTAATCCGGAACTTTTTATCCAACAGGTGATTGAAGAAAAAGTTAATTACATGCTCCTTGTACCTGCAATACTAAATATTATCGCCAAGCATCCCCTGGTTGACAGCCTCGATTTGAGCTCTGTACGCTCCATCTCCACAGGTTCGGCTCCGCCATCTTTATGGGTATTAAAAGAATTTAAAAGACGCTGGAATATTGAAATAGGAAATGTATGGGGACAAAATGAAGGAGCAGGCATAGTCTCTGGGATTAAAGATATCCCTGATATAAATTTAAGGGTTGATCATTTCCCCCATTTTGGAAAAGAAGGTGTAAAATGGAAATCAAGGGGAGCCGGATTTGTAGAGACAAAGATAATAGATGAAGCAGGAAATAGTCTGACCAATACAGGGGATGTGGGGGAGCTTGTATATAAAGGGCCTGGAGTAATTCCATCCTATTTTCGGAATCATGAAATAACAAACAGGGGGTTTACAAAGGACGGATTTTTAAAAACAGGGGACCAGTTTGAGATAAAAAAAAATAATTTGCTCTCTTTTTTTGAAAGGAGTAAGGATATTATAATACGAGGGGGGTATAATATAAGCTCCCAGGAGATTGAAAATTACCTTTTGGAGCATCCAGGAATCCTGGATGCAGCAGTAACAGGAATGCCGGACGATCTCCTGGGGGAAAAAGTCTGTGCCTGGATTGTGACAAAAAACGGTAAACCTGTCTCCCTGCCGGAGATTGCCACCCTCCTTTTTGAAAAAGGTGTGGCAAGGTACAAGCATCCTGAGCGAGTTGAACAGTTGGATGCAATTCCAAGAAATTCCGTGGGGAAAATAATTAAGACTATTCTGCGTAAAAAAATTTTAGAACAACTTCATTAATTATTTTAATATGCCTACGGCGGTCTTTGCCCGCAACCCAAGTCAGGACATGTCGCAATGTAAAACAAAGGTAGGAGCGGATTCCATATCCGCCCTGTCTTTATCCATAAATACAGGGTGATTACCCACTTATTTACAGACAGACACATTAGTGTCCGGTTAGAATCCTGCGAAAAAGAAGTTTAATTGTTTCTTGCAATTCCCTAGCAGAACACCACTGAGACGGGCACCATTAAAATCATAATATGAAAAAACCAGCAATTTATATATTTTCCCTTTTCTTCTTTCTGCTGATGACCAGTTGCGCAATAAATCCTGTAAGTGGAAAGCGCGATTTTGTCCTCATGAATGAATCAAGGGAAATTTCCATGGGGAAAAAATATCATCCCGAAATTCTAAAAAAATTCGGGAAATATGATAATCCAGCGCTCCAGGAATATGTTACAAAAGTCGGGAACCGGCTGGCCTCCTCCTCCCACAGATCGAATCTTATTTACAGATTCACAGTTTTAGACTCCGCAGATGTTAATGCATTTGCACTCCCTGGAGGTTATATATATATTAACAGGGGCTTGCTGGCTTATTTCAATACCGAAGATGAACTTGCAGCAGTCCTGGGGCATGAACTCGGCCATGTTACAGCCCGCCACGGGGTCCAGCAGCAGACCGCCGCCACTGTGGCAAATATAGGGCTGGCCGCTGGACAGATATTTTTTCCAGAACTGCGCAATAAAGCCGCCACTGATGCCTATGGAATGCTGGAAGGGATCCTGCTAAGCAAATACAGCAGGGAGCATGAACTGGAGGCCGACGCACTCTCAGCGGAATATCTCGCAAGAGCAGGTTATGAGCCCATGGGTATCATGAAAGTCTTAAAGATTTTGAAAAACCATGCCGATTTCAACCAGAAAGCAGCCATGTCCCAGGGAGAAAAAGCCCCTGCTTACCGGGGACTATTTGCCTCCCATCCTGATACTGATACACGCATCAGGCATATCATTGATTCTGTGACACCATTAAAAAAAAGGAATAAGATCAAAATAGACTCTTTTCCCCAAATCCTTTCAGGATTAGTCTTTGGAGACAAAGTTTCAGAGGGGATACGGAGGGGGAGCCGAATTTATCATGGACCTTTGGAGTTTGCCGTTTTTTTCCCTGGGGGCTGGTCATTAAAAAACGGTTCCAGCAGCATCGAAGCTTTTACCCCGGGAAAAACAGCCCTGATCAGGCTGACAGTTCATGATATTAATGAGCGTATTACGTGCAAAGAATTTTTAACTCACAAGCTTGGCTTCAAAAATCTGCGCCATGGCAAAGAAATCAGTCCCCATAACCTGAAAGGATATACTGGCCTGGCAGAGATAAAGGGCTCCAGCGGAAACCGTTTTGCAAGGGTCTGTTTAATATTTTTTAAGAACAGAGCATATCTTTTAGCAGGAATCGCAAAAGATATTCATATGCAAATAGAGATCGACAAAAAAATCTTGGAAACCGGGCTAAGTTTTCATCCATTATCGAAAAATGAAAAAAAACTGGCAGAACCCTTGAGGATTAAACTTATACATGCATCAAAAACAAACTACAAAATACTCGCTAAAAAATCTCCCATTCCAGTGGATGCAGAATCATACCTGCGTCTTCTTAATCAGCAGTATCCAAAAGGTGAGCCAAAGTCGGGGCAACTTATAAAAATTGTTCAATAAAAAAACCCCGCTTTAAAAAAACAGGGTTTTTTTGATAAATCTGTGCTAAGCTTCAATTATTCTGCCCTAAGCTTCAATTATACTTCAAGCCATGAATCAGAATAAAGAGTTTTTCCAAGAATTACGCTTGTAGTTTTTGCATACTGCTGTAATTCATCTGACAATGAAGCCATATCCACAGGCTTATCATCCATGACTGAATAAATAACATCAACAATATCCTGACGTTTACCCTTTGCTATATCTGTAAGCTGCTCATCCAGAGGATCAGAAATAACCGAATACATACCATTTTTCTGCAGCATAACCATATATGTCTGGTTCAGAATCGGCCGCAGATGGGTGGGAGGACCATTTGAAATGTTTGACAATCCACAGGTGCTTTTGGCGCCCGGAGCCATATCCTCAACCATTGACTGGAATGTCATCAGGCTCATGAGCTGGGGCTGCTGAATGTTAACAGGAGTGACTATCCCATCTACCCATATTTTTTCATTTGGTATTCCTGCTTCATTGGCAAAATAGAGCAATTCCACACAAAGAGCAGCACGTTCATTCTCATCCCGGGGCAAACCATCGGGACCCCACATTAATGCGATGAAATCAGCGTTGTATTCAGCTGCCATGGGAACCATTCTCTCGTAGCGCTCGGGTCTGCACATAATGGAGTTGACAATAGGGGGCAGGGGGGTCTCTTTATAAACCTTAAGCGCGGCTTCAATGGCATCAATGTTTGATGTATCCAAAGCAAGGGGAATATCAGGAACAACATCCTGAACAACTTCCACCACCCACGGCATAAGTTCATGGCCATCTTTTTTTGCAGGGCCCAGGTTGATATCAATATAATCCATGCCCTGTTTTTTCTGAAAAAGAGCCTCTTCCTGAAGAGGCTTTGGATCCCGCTCTTTAAAAGCCTTTCCTATTTTTGTTGAAATAACATTTAAGCTTTCGCCTATAAGTAACATTAATCCTCCATGAATTGTTTATTAGCGGGCTTTAAGAAATGCAGGTATATGAGCTGCTTCTCTCGGACCCACAGTAATTTTCCAGTCCGGGAGCTCTTCTTCCACATCACCTGCTATTGCAGCGGCATACCCCGGGATAATAAGTTCATTATGTTTGATCTTATCCAAAATACCGCTTTTCTTTACAAAAAGCCCAACATCATCACCAGCAAATTTTCCTGCAGCCCATGCCGTCATGACTGAAAGGCCTTCAGAATCTTTAATCAAAAGCCAGGCAGGAACCTTGCTCCCCTCTATTTCTCCAGAAACAATAAAATAGGTTAAAGCAAAATTGGTGGTAACAAGAACTGGTGAATTTTCATCGGGATTCCCTATTTCATAGATACCTTCTGTTACAGTCATGGGCCTTTGGGGATCTGTGAAAATATTGAGACGTTCCAATAAAAGGGGGAAAAGACTTTCGCCAGTGAAATCAGACAAGGTTACTATTCCGCCATATTTTGCCACCAGCATTCCTGCAATAAGAGCTTCCACATCAAGATTCGACGCCATTTCAGAAGGGAAGGTTATTGTTGGAAAACCAAGGGCCTTATTTCCTGATTTTAAAGCAGCACGCCTGATTGCAACCTGATCTTCAAGAAGCTGTTTAATTTCCCTTGACCCTGAATCCAGCACAAGATCCTTTAATCCCATTTTTACAAGTTTTTCTGTTAATGGGACAAGACCTTCAACAGATTCAGCTTTAACGCAAAGAGGGAGGCCATTATCCTTTGCAAGGGTTCCAAAATCATCTGCATTTGCATCTGTTGCCGCATAGATAAGGGGTCTTTTAAAACCGCTTGTTTCAATGCCGGCCTTCATGGTATCTGCATTCTCGCTCATCAGTATAAGGTTGAATTCGGATTTTTCAGCAATTGTCTTTGCAACGTCGGCAAAAGCTGCTTTATCTCCTGCATCTTTTAATGCAACAAGCTCGGGTCTCAGGTTCAGCCCAACCCTTTCATACTGAAAAGCATTCCATACTTTTAATTTTGCTTCCAGGTCTGCCTGGGAAATATCAGAGCTGAGTGTTGCGGCAAGCAGAGTAGGATTAAAAAATGTTTTTTCATGCCTGTATTGAACAGTTTCGCCACCGGTTTTGGCAGCACGTACACCTTTTCCTATGTCAACCGGACGGATTGGCGGAGCTGATGCCTCCGCCAACTGTTCTTTTGCTTCATCAGATACATAGGGGCAACTATCCAGTTCTGCCTTGCCCGAAGCTAAATTCATGGCAAACGCAAGGCATGTGGGAACACCACATTCCTTACAGTTTGTCTTGGGCAGAAGTTTAAATATCTGAATACCGGTTAATGCCATACTTATCTCCTTAGTTCTATAGATGTTCAGCCAAATAATTTCACTCCGGTATCGGTGGTGGGAGTATCATACAATACAACTTCCTTCCTCCCAAAGTGAAATTCATTATCTGAACATCTATATATTTTTTTGTCAACAGGCAGGATTTTACCACTGCCTGCTGGTATTAATTTTATCCGATCAGAGAATCCATGGAAAGTGCTGGATGGCCTTTCTCCTGGAGAAAGGGGAGAATCTCCTCTTCTGTAATCCCGACTGTTTCGTCGGCGATCATATCAAAAAGGCCAGCAACTCCAAG
>DAOWMW010000237.1 GCA_030642865.1 Desulfobacteraceae bacterium | reverse complement strand
GGATTTATGGCATTTAATAATAGAACAAGCTTTAAATCATGCTGCCCCACTATGGCTGAAAAAGGATAAGTGTTGTTAAATATATTCATACATTATTCCTGTGACTCAAGTTTATCTTTGACACTTTGCAGGGGTAAAAATTAGAGCGCACCCTTGCGTGATTTGGGGTTGGTCCTGGCACCGGCCATCAGGTGTCAAAGCTGAATCTGTAACCGAAATTAGACCCACTTCCCCCCCCTTTTTTAATAATTTTCCACCTGTGGGGTTAGCTAACAGCTTAATAATCTTCCTCAGCGGCCCCTTCTATATCTCCTTCCAGCTCCATATACATATCTGTTAATTCTTCCAGGGTATTTTCGTCAGTATCCCAGTAATCACGTTTTTGAGCTTCAAGGAGCCGTTTTATAATATCCAGTGCCGTAAACCGGTTATTCTCTTTTAATTTTTCGTAAATTTCCTGATTATCAAGGAAGGTGTGTTTTATATCATCAAATATCCAGCTTTCCACACTTGCTGTTGTGGCTGCAAGACCCAGGAGATTTGTAACCTGCGCACCTATTTGCTGGGCGCCGTGCACCTTGTGTTTAAGCATGCCATCAATATATTCAGGATTAAAAAGGCGGGTTCTTGCACCCAGTTCAATGGCTTTTTTTGCATTATCTGTATATATAGCCTTTGTGGAACTGTCAGTAAAAAGCATTACAGGGGGAGTTCCCTTTACGGTTTCAACAGATTTTGCAAGACCGCCGAAAAACTCATAATAATGGTCAAGGTCTGTTATGGTATAATCAGAAGAACTTCTCACCTGGGAAACCATATCAACTCTTTTTAGATTACCTTCAAAGGCCGCTTTAGAGGCTACTCCTTTATGTTTTCGTGTGTAAGCATACTCCATGGATGACATGTAAGCCGTGGCTATTTCAGATTCTTTTCTCCAGGATGAACTATCCACCAGACTGGTCATGTTTGTACCGTAATCCCCCAGGGGGGGGCCGAAAATACGTGCCCTGGAAAAGGCCATTGCCTGGGATTCATTCAAATCTTTTATTAATTCATTGTAAATTGCATTACTGTTTTTTTTAACAAAATTCATTTCATCAGGCTCATCCAGCACTGAAATTTTTTCATAAATCTCATCCAGAAAATCCAAAAGAAGAGGAAACATGTCCCGAAAAAATCCGCATATGGTAATCAGGCAGTCTATCCTTGGCCTTTTTAAATCATTTAACGGTATTATTTCAATTCTGTTTTCTGATACATCAAGACCTTTTATTAATTTTACCCCAAGATAGGCAAGTATCTGCCCAATGGTCTCCCCTTTGGTTTTTGATGTTTCAAAACCCCATAATACCACACTTACAGATTCAGGATATTTTCCATGCTCTGCAAGATATGCTTTTATTGTACTTTCTGCTATTATTTCCCCACGTTCAATGGCTGTATCAGAAGGGATGAGCCGCGCGTCAAACTGGAAAAGGTTATACCCGGTGGGAAAGACCTGGGGGTCCCTTATGAAATCTCCAGCCAGGCGGGCCTCCATATAGTTTCCTTCAAGAGCATTGAGAAGGCCGGCTGTTTCGTCTGTTTTTTCCAGTCCCTTGAGAATTGTTTTTCCATATTTCAGGGTTTTAACAAGCTTTTTTTTGTATTCCCGCGGGATCTGTTTGTTTATCAGATTAAAAAAACTTTTATCCCCGAAAAAAAAATCTCTTATAATCCTGTCTGACAATTCATTTATGGACTCTTTTCTTAAAAGATCTGTTTTTGTATTAAAACTTTCATTTTTTGAAAATTTTAAGTCATGGACAATATCTTCCAGTATCTCTTCCAATGAAGGTGTCTTGCCCCTGCTCCATGATAATATGGATGCAAGAAAAGATATTTTTTCATCCCTGGTAAAATTTTTTCCGAATACATGGAGGCCTTCAGGTATAAGGGAATTTTTCATACGAATAATTTCACTGGAGATATGATCAATGGAAAAATCACCATTTAAAACAATATTGGCATTTTTTGCGCTGGTTTGAATTTTTTCAAGGAGCATTTCCTGCTTTTGCGGTAATAGATGCTCTGCTTCAATATATTCATTAATCATATCTTCGAGTTTTACATAATCCCCGTAGGCCCTGGATTTTTTAAAGGGGGGCCCGGAATAACTGACAATGGCTGCATGGGATCTTCTTTTGGCTATGGTTGCTTCAGAGGGATTACCTGTATAATATATATAAAAATGGGGGATACTCCCCACCAGGTAGTCGGGGTAGCATTTTTCAGAGAGTCCCACATCTTTACCTGGTAAAAATTCAAGGGTTCCATGGGTTCCCACATGCACCATGGCATCGGCCATAAATTCTTTTTTCAGCCACCTGTAAAATGCAACATATTGATGGTGGGGGGGGAGAGCCTTGTCATGATACATTTTTTCATTATCTTCAAATACTCCCCTTGAAGGCTGCAATCCGATAAAGAGATTCCCTGTGATAATACCAGGAATTAAAAATTTTTTATCATGGGTCATGATTTTGCCGGGGGTATCCCCCCATTTTTTTGAGACCCGGTCAACCATGATTTTATGCAGACTCTCATCGGACCCGGGCGCATATCCTGCAGCGGAACAGGAAATTTCAATATTCCCTCCGTTGGACCAGATGGGAGTATTGCAAACACTATTTTTCATAAAAATCTGTTCCAGATCATCCGAGGTTATTTCATCAGACAGATAACCCTGTTTTTTCATGGAAGAGATAATATTCTCAATCGATTTAAAAGTATCAAGATATGCAGCTTCCCCTATGTTTCCTTCCCCCGGCGGATAATTATAGAGTATTATGGCTATTTTTTTTTTGCTGTTTTCTTTTTTTTGAAGTTTTATATATCTTTGGGAACAGGAAATCATTTTTTCCAGACGATCTTCAATAATAGAAAGCTCTTTCAGGTTACTTACAAGATCGTCTTTTTTATCCTCCAGTCCTGCCACCGGAAGTGTGGTCAAAACACCGTCTAATTCAGGGAGCATAATACTGATTATGGTTTCCAGGGGATTTAAACCTGTTATCTCTTTTTTCCAGTCATCAATGGTGTTTTTGCTTAAAAAAAATGGGTGCATAACAGGACAGTTTAAACGGCG
>DAOWMW010000033.1 GCA_030642865.1 Desulfobacteraceae bacterium | reverse complement strand
TTGGTGGAGGAAGGGTGGTTTGACAAGCCGGAAACCAGGATGATAGTTAAAAAATATCTTCATCCCTTAAAAGTCAGACAGATCGATACCTTGATACTCGGTTGTACGCACTACCCGATTTTGAAAAAAATTATACAAAGAAAAATGGGTAAGCGGGTAAATATTGTAGATTCTTCCCTTGCAGTTGCACAAGAGGTTAAGCAGTTTTTAGCAGCGCATCCCGGGCTGGATAATAAAATGGATCAAAAAGGTGATGAAATATTTTTTGTATCCGATATAACATCCCAGTTTGAAAAAACAGCCAATATGATTCTTAAGAAAAAAATTTTTCTTGAACAGGCCATAACCTGATACCCATAATGCTGAAGTGTAAAAAATTATGGTTTATCCACCTGCTGCAAATGGAATAATTCCTATTTCATCCCCATCTTTTATTTTTGTGTCCAGTTGTTCCAGACTCTGGATATTATCTCCGTTAATAAATATAAATATATCGTTATTTAAATCTCCATTTTTATTGATGACTTTGTCCTTCAAACCTGGGTATTCCTTTTCCAGATGGTCAATACATTCGCTAACAGTGTTGCCCTGGCACTGTGTTTCGTTTTTGCCGTTAAGCCATTTGCTTAAAGAACCAGGGAGAATTAAAGTAGCACTCATTTATATAAATATCTCCGGAAGTATTTTGCATACATTATGGGTTAAATTGAAATAATGCCAAAAAAAATATAATTTTTATTCAGGCATGAAATATATGGGACAGATAATATGGTATTAGGTATTTTTAATCAAGATGCAATTAAAAAATCTGCAATAGCTTTCTCTTTTTTATTTGCTATAAAATTCTCCATCGCCGGCGATAATTTTTATCTGATTAAAAAAATCCGAAAGATTCATAAAAACAGTCTAATAAGGCTAATTCGCCGACTTAAACTGAAGGTTTAGACAGCTTTTGAATTTTTCGAATTTTTTTAATACAGATTACTCTATCCCGGAGGTAAAAGTTCTTGACAAAATTTTAGTCAAATTATAGTTTGATTTTATATAGTTTGGCTTCATAGTTTTCGCTTAAACTCGTTTGCTTGATAATAAGATTATATGACTGTGCTGTAAGCACTGTCTTCCATGATATATAAAAACAGGATAAAGATATATAAAAACAGAAAAAGAAAGGAGGTGTGTCTTTAACCTAATTGTATTTAACAGTACAATTTGATTGTTATAAATTGTCAATGAATTTCATAACCTGAGAAAAGATTATTAAATAATCAGGTGATACTTTTATACTTGGTAATATCTTAACCTAAGTATTAAATTTAAAAAACAGGAGGCTTAATAAATGCCGAGTTACGTACTTCAAGAAAAATGTGATGGCTGTAAGGGTGGCGATAAAACAGCTTGCATGTATATCTGTCCAAACGATCTGATGGTCCTTGAACCAAATGAAATGAAAGCTTACAATCAGGAACCTGATCAATGCTGGGAATGTTTTTCATGCGTAAAAATATGTCCGACCCAGGCTATTGAAGTTAGAGGTTATTCAGATTTCGTGCCTTTGGGAAGTAGTATTATGCCCATGCTTGGGACAGAAGATGTTATGTGGACCTGCAAATTCAGAAATGGCCTTATAAAGCGTTTTAAGTTCCCCATCCGTACAACTCCAGAAGGGGCAGCTAATGCTTATCCTGAATTAAAAGGTAAGGATCTTGACAGTGAGCTTCTTTCAACTGAAGAGGCTGACGGCATGACATTAAAAGTTCCAACAGAACTTGCTTAAGTGTTTTGTTTTTAAAGCAAGGATATTTAAAAAGTAAAATTATAAGAGTTATGTATATATATTTTTTAAGGAGGATATAATATGGCATTACCGAATAAACCCAAGGGTGAACTCAAAGCTGTAAGAGATCCCGAAGTCGTAGAGAAAGAAGTTGATATTCTCATCGTCGGCGGTGGTATGGCAGCTTGCGGAACTGCATTTGAAATAAAAAAATGGGCAAGTGACGATACTAAAATACTTCTTTGTGACAAAGCTTCAATGGATAGAAGTGGTGCAGTCGCCCAGGGTCTTTCAGCCATTAATACTTATATTGGTGACAATTCCCCTGAAGATTACGTCCGTATGGTCAGAAACGACCTTATGGGTATTGTTCGTGAAGACTTGATTTTTGACCTTGGTAATCATGTTGATGATTCTGTTCATCTGTTTGAAGAATGGGGACTTCCTATCTGGAAAAAAACAGATGACGGGAAAAACCTTGATGGTAAAAAAGGCCTGAAACAGGGATCACTGAAAAGTGGCGCAGCTCCTGTTAGAACAGGTAAATGGCAGATCATGATCAATGGTGAATCCTATAAAAGAATCGTTGCAGAAGCTGCAAAACTTGCCCTTGGGGAAGATAATATTCTGGAGCGTGTTTTCATAGTTGAACTTCTCCTTGATGCCAATAAAGAGAATCAGATTGCAGGGGCCGTTGGTATTTCTGTTCGTGAAAATAAAGTTTATATCATCAAATGCAAAACAATGATGGTTGCATGCGGCGGCGCAGTAAATATTTATCAGCCAAGAAGTGTTGGCGAGGGTAAAGGCCGTGCATGGTATCCTGTATGGAACGCTGGATCTACATACACAATGTGCATGAAAGTGGGTGCAGAGCTTTCAATGATGGAAAATCGTTTCACCCCTGCCCGTTTTAAAGATGGTTATGGACCTGTGGGTGCATGGTTCCTTCTGTTTAAGGCTAAAACATTAAACGGTCTTGGCGAACCTTATGCATCCAGTGATGCAGCAGCAGCCGAGCTGGAAAAATATGCTCCTTACGGAACTGCAGCTATTACACCGACCTGTCTTAGAAATCATCTCATGCTTTTTGAAATGAAAGAGGGGCGTGGTCCCATTACAATGGATACGGTTACAGCTCTGGCAGAACTTGGCAAAACCATGAGCAAGAAAGAACTCAAGCATCTTGAATCAGAAGCATGGGAAGATTTTCTTGATATGACATGCGGCCAGGCAAACCTGTGGTGTGCTACTAATACAGAACCTGAGAAAAAGACTTCTGAAATTATGCCCACAGAACCATATCTTCTTGGTTCACATTCAGGTTGCTGCGGTCTCTGGACCTCCGGCCCTGATTTTGACTGGGTTCCTGAATCATACAAAATTAAAGCTGCCAACGGAAAAATTTATAACCGTATGACAACTGTTGACGGACTCTTTACAGCTGGTGATGGTGTGGGTTGTTCCGGTCATAAATTTTCATCGGGTTCCCATGCTGAAGGGCGTATGACTGCAAAGTGTATGGTCAGATACTGCCGCGATAATGCAGATTTTACTCCTGTTTTGGCCCAGTCAAACCAAGAGCTGGTCGATATGGTTTACAAGCCTGTACATGTATACCTTGATAATTGTGACCTTACCACTGCAGCAGATATAAATCCCAATTATCTTAAACCTGATGGAATGGCCATGCGTCTGATGAAGGCAACCCATGAGTATGGAGCAGGTACTGCAACATTTTATCAGACAAGCAGCAAATCTCTTGAAGTAATTATGGATCTTCTTCAAACAATGCGTGAAGACTGTGAAAAGCTTGCAGCAGGTGACCTCCATGAACTTATGAGATGCTGGGAAATTCTCCATCGTATCTGGACTGTAGAAGCCCATCTGCGTCACATCCAGTTCCGTAAAGAGACACGTTATCCAGGATTTTACTATCAGTCAGATTATCCAGGACAGGATGATGAAAACTGGTTCTGTTTTGTAAATTCCAAGTATGATCCCAAAGCAAAAACCTGGGATATAAAAAAGCAAGACTATATAAAAATCATCTCTGATTAATTGCATGCAAATGATTTTTTATTAGTAAAACAACAATACCTCCAGATATCTTAAGGTGTCTGGAGGTTTTTGTTATCTGCTCTTTAATTATTAATTTCGTTGCCATATGGACTTTAAGATAATTATTTTGGTACGTTACCGGTCATCGTCGGATTGTATTTCTCCCCCTGGCCTTCCCCAAAATCATTATCTTAAGGCCTATAGCGAAAATTGTTAATTTTTCCTGTGGTCAGTCAGTAGTGTCCGGTTAGGAAATTGCAAGAAGCAAAATAGACAAAATACGGGAAGTTTTATTGTTTTTCCGTCCTGCAGGATTCTAACCGGACACTGCTGGAAAGTATTACGTAAAATTTGATATTTAATGCCTGAATGAAACCTCTCTTTTTTGCCACATTTGAACAAAAAATTCCGGTTTTCTTTGGACGTTATTTAAAATGAGTGCTGTTTATCTGGATTATAGTTAAACGGATGTTTAAAACATATTAGATATTTGAGATTTGATCATCTCAAAACATAATCAACGCATGGAGGGAAAGTATGACAAATAACAAAGCAGCTCCTGCCGGCGGTAGTATTCTTGTTGTAGGAGGAGGAATAAGCGGTCTTACCACTGCTCTTGAAGCCGCTGAAGTAGGATACGAGGTATTCCTGGTTGAAAAAAGTCCTTATCTTGGAGGAAGAGTGGCACAACTTAAACAATATTTCCCCAAGTTGTGTCCGCCAACATGCGGGCTTGAAATCAATTTCAGGAGGATTAAGGACAATCCTAAAATAAAAGTTTTTACACTGGCCGAAGTAGAAAAAGTGGAAGGTTCCCCTGGAAATTATAATGTTGCGCTTAAATTGTCTCCAAGATATGTTAATGAGAATTGTACAGGCTGCGGAGATTGTGCTGCTGCATGCAAGGCTGAAATTTTAAATGACTTTAATTTTGGTATGGATAAGACAAAAGGTGCTTATCTTCCCCATGATATGGCTTTTCCTGCAAGATATATAATATCTCCACAGATTATAGGTACTGATGATGCAAAACTGGCTAAAGATGCCTGTAAATATGGTGCCATAGATCTGGATATGGAAGAAAAGACCCTTGATCTTAATGTGGGGGCCATAGTATGGGCAACGGGATGGGAGCCCTATGATGCTGCCAAAATTGATAATCTTGGATTCGGTAAATATAAAAATATAGTAACCAATATGATGCTGGAACGGATGGCATCAACCAATGGTCCCACCGGGGGGAAAATATTACGTCCCTCTGATCAAAAAGAACCTGAAAGTGTTGTTTTTGTGCAATGCGCAGGCTCCAGGGATGAGAACCATCTTCCATATTGTTCATACATATGCTGTATGGCATCATTAAAGCATACCACTTATATCAGAGAACAGTATCCCGACGCAAAAATATATATTTTTTATATAGATTTGAGAACTCCCGGTTATAAGTATGAAAAATTTTATAAAAAAATAAAAGAGGATAAAAATATAATTTTTATCAAAGGGAAGGTTGCGGAAGTTCTTGAGGATCCTGAAACAGGGAATATTACTGTAACAGCTGAAAATGCCATTACCGGTGAAAAAATAAATCAGACTGCTGATATGGTTGTTTTGGCAACAGGAATGCAGCCCACAGCTAAAGATGCAAAGCTTTCTGCGGATTTAAAATATAACGATGATGGATTCATAATAAACGACTTTGAAAAAGGCGGCATCTTTGGAGCAGGTTGCGCTAACAAGCCTGCGGATGTGGTTTCGTCTAACCAGAACGCAACTGGCATGGCATTAAAGGCTATACAAACTCTGGTGAGGAGGTAGAATAAACCATGGATAAAAAATATGGTGTATTTATTTGCACAGGCTGCGGAATCGGTGATGCCCTTATTATGGATGAGTTATGTGAAGTGCCTGAAGAAGAAGGCTTTCCTGTAAAAACCCATCCGGTTCTATGCTCAAAAGAGGGTGTTGACCTTATAAAAAAAGATATCTCTGATGATGGTGTAAATACACTCATAATAGCGGGGTGCTCACGCCGCATAAATTATGATATCTTTAAGTTCGACGGATGCATTGTTGATCGGGTAAATTTAAGGGAGCAGGTTGTATGGACCCACCCAAGGTCCGAGTATCCTGCTTTAACAGAAGATCAGAAAGATGATGAAGAGCATTTTGACTCTTTGCAGATGATGGCTGAAGATTATCTGAAAATGAGTATGGCCAAGGTGGAGAAGATTGATCTGCCGGAGCCTTTTCTCCTGGAGAGTATAACTAAAAAAATACTTGTTATAGGTGGAGGAATCACAGGCATTTCTGCTGCTTTGGATGCTTCCCTGGCAGGTTATTCTGTTACAATCGTGGAAAAAGAGTCCTCCCTGGGGGGATTTGCTTCAAAAGTCAGAAAACAGATACCTGTTTGTGAACCCTATGACGATCTGATTCCCCCTGTTATAGAGTCCATGATTCAACGTGTTGAAGATGATTCCAATATCACAGTAAAAACAGGCACCCTTGTTGCGCGTATAGCAGGTCAGCCTGGTGAGTTTACTGTAACTTTAAAAAAACCTGGCGAGACAGTCCCCTTTGATGTCCCATTCCCATTGCCTGATGAGATGAAGGTGGATGAAAATGGCAAGGATCTCGATGTTGAAAAGCTTCAGGAACGTTATCTGGAGTATAACAAGGGGAAAGAGGATATTCTAACCCTGGATCCTGACGGCGAACTCTTTGGTGCTGTTATACTGGCAGCGGGATGGAGACCTGATGAACTTGAATCAGGGGTTGCTTCCCATCTTGGCTACGGGACAAATCCCGATGTTGTTACAAATGTACAGTTTGAGAAAATTGCAAAAGAAGGGAAGATAGTAAGGCCTTCTGATGGTAAAGAGGCTAAATCGGTTGTATTTGTTCAAAGTCCGGGAAAAAGTGACGATGACTCCGATTTTTCATATACAGGTTCGGTAACAAGTCTTGTGGCTTTAAAACAGGCTAAATATGTTTGCGAAGATTATGAAGATGGGAAAGCCTATGTAATCTATCAGCATATGAGAACTCCGGGGCTATCTGAAAATTTTTATAAAGGGCTGCAGCAGACTGACGGAATATTTTTGACCAAGGGTGAAGTCGTAAATGTGTCAACTGGTGGAGGGAGTCTCCTGGTGGAGGCTGATAACACGCTTTTGGGGGAACAGATCCAGATAAAGGCCGATATGGTGGTTCTTGCTTCCGGCATGGTTCCTGTAACTGCTGATGATCCTGTTGTTAATCTTGCCTACAGGCAGGGACCAGGTTTCAGGGATAATAAGCTTTTTGATGATTACGCAGATTCTAATTTTATCTGCTTTCCCTATGAGACCCAAAGAACAGGTATTTACGCTGCTGGCACTATCCGCAGGGGTATGACCATGGAGGAATCGATTGAAGATGCATCCGGTGCGGCATTAAAGGCAATCCAGTGTGTTGAGTCTGTTAACAGGGGGGTGGCAGTTCACCCAAGATCTGGTGATATGACTTTCCCTGATTTCTTTTTTCAAAGATGTACCCAGTGCAAGAGGTGTACAGAGGAATGTCCCTTTGGCGCCCTTGATGATGATGAAAAAGGGACACCTAAACCTAATCCCACACGCTGCAGGCGCTGTGGAACATGTATGGGAGCTTGTCCTGAACGTATAATAGGTTTTGCTGACTATAATGTTGACAGTGTAGGTTCCATGGTAAAGGCCATTGGAGTACCATCTGAAGATGATTATGAGGAGCCCCCCATGCGAATCCTCTGCCTTCTTTGTGAAAATGATGCTTATCCAGCCCTTGATATTACCGGTTTAAACAGGCTTAATTACTCTGCGGATGTAAGATTCATTCCTGTAAGGTGTCTCGGATCAGTAAATGTTATCTGGATTAAAGATGCCCTTGCCCAGGGAATGGATGGTGTCTTTCTAATGGGCTGCAAGCACGGAGATGATTATCAGTGCCATTTTGTCAAGGGGAGTGAACTTGCCGAAATAAGGATGCAAAAGATAGGCGAAGCATTATCCAGCCTTGCCCTGGAAGAAGAACGGGTGGCACAGTATGAAGTGGCAATAGATGACTATGATAAGATTCCCCAGATAATTAATAAATTTGCAGAAGTAATTGAAGGCTTAGGCCCGAATCCATTTAAGGGATTTTAAATATTTGATTTAAAGTAATTGAAGATTAAAAACCTAAGGATTGGGGATGAAATTCACGATCCTGATCTTCAATTACTGAATATATTTTTTTAAAAAAAGTTATTACGGAGGTATTGATATGACTCAAAGGTGTCTTGTGGAGCCTGATGTCGATTTTGTCAAACAGATTGTCGGGCTTGGAGGGGAGACATTAAAAAAATGTTTTCAATGCGCCACATGCTCGGTGGTATGCCCCATTTCCCCCGATAACAAGCCTTTTCCCAGAAAAGAGATGATGGCTGCATCCTGGGGATTAAAGGACAGGCTTGTTAAAAACGGAGATATCTGGCTTTGTCATCAATGCGGAGACTGCTCCACCCTGTGTCCCCGCGGCGCAAGACCTGGTGACGTTCTAAGTGCAGTTAGATCCTATGCAATCTCTGAATATGCTCTTTCAAAAAGAATAGGGGAAGCAGTAAACAACCCTAAAAA
Organism: Desulfobacteraceae bacterium; assembly: GCA_030642865.1. Lineage (GTDB taxonomy): Bacteria > Desulfobacterota > Desulfobacteria > Desulfobacterales > BuS5 > DAOWMW01. Next base: position 1,215 of record DAOWMW010000033.1, on the reverse strand, counting down.
ACTCCATATTCTTTTGGGAATTCCCACCGCACTTTTTGCAGTTCTTGCTTTTATTACAGTTTTTTGTGGTGGTACCATGTCGAGCATTTTTCACGCAATTGGACTTGAATGGTCCCACGGAGGCCATGATGGTGTAATAGCCCATGCCGATTTTATCTCAACATGGTTTGTTGATCTTGTCTTTGTTCCCCTGGCCCTGTGGGTCATTATAAATTTTCTGTTGGGGTTAAAAAGATTTATTGTTGATATCCACGAGAATGCTGTTCTTGAAGGAAAGACTGATAAAGAAGATTTAAATATTAAAAAAATGATTCAGGCTTTAATAAAGGTTATACCTGCAATCCTGCGCCACGATAAATTTTCCCAGTGCTCTGAAAACAAAGATCGGGAAATTTCACATATGATGGTTCTATATTCCTTTATTGGACTATTTGTGGTAACAAATATTTTCTTTTTTGTTTTATATGTTTTTCATATACCCGGTCCCTACAGCCAGTTGAATCCTGTTAAATGGCTTGCCAATATATCAGGTATTTTTCTTGTTATTGGAGGTGGACTTATGATTAAAAGCAGGTTATCAAAAACAGATCAGACCACAGTTTATAAAGACTGGTATCTTCTGGGGCTTGTTTTAGGGTTGGGGATCACAGGATTACTTTCCGAGATGACAAGGATGGCAGGGCTTGCCGGAGTGACTTACGGCGTATATTTAATTCACCTGGTTCTGGTATTTAATTTGTTTGCCTTTTTGCCCTATTCAAAGCTTGCCCATGTGGTTTACAGGACAGTTGCCCTGACCTATGCGGAGTATGGCAACAGGAAATAAACAGCAGGTTACCATCTTGCTTTCATTTTAAAATTTATTATAAAAAAAAAGGGAAGACTTAAAAAAGTCTTCCCTTTTTTTTATTGTTATTTACACGACGGAATATTATTTTACCGCCGTGCAAGATCAGGAAATCTGTAAGCAGATTAGCTCCCTGTGGCAGCTTTATGTGTCTTGATTTCAACCTTTTCAGTGAGTCCCGCGTAGTATTCACGGAGTATCTCAAGGACTTCCTCACGGCCAAAATGATCTGGGATTACTGTCCCTTCTGACAGGCCTTTTCTCAGGAGTGTACCTGAAAGGAGAACTCTGTCGTCTTTACCGTGGGGGCAGGTTCTAAGGGATGCCATGCCGTCGCATTTGTAGCAGTAAAAAGTCCAGTCTATTTT
>DAOWMW010000080.1 GCA_030642865.1 Desulfobacteraceae bacterium | reverse complement strand
ATTTTCCATGATATAATCCTCCAGGACGGTATAAAGTCTTTGGATCCAGGGTGCAAGGGAGACAGATGCCCATATTTGAATCATTTTTGATGTCAGGAAAATCAGGAAATTCCTTTTCAAGAACAACTGTACCTGTAACATGGTCGTTTTTAAAAAGATTGCTTTTAATGGAACAATCGGTCAAAAATTTTCCTTTTTCATTAACACGGTTTTTTGCAGTAATGGTCAAAATAACCGACCGGGTCTCATCATTCAGATTTATCCACCTGTTACTCTTTACATTAAAAAAACCTGTAATTTTTTTCCCAGGTGCAAGGAGACTGGCTGCCTCTGCCATGATCTCCAGGGAAACAGCCATGGGAACGGTGGGAAACCTTTCAGCAACAGGCTTAATATCATCGGGGCATGGAATAAATGCATGATCTTTTAAAAAAAGATCTTTTTCAAGACGCAGAGTCCGTTTTATTATAATTTCCTGCCCAGGTTTAAACTCTAAAATTTCATCCACAAAGGGAAAATCTTCCATATTCTTCTGAGGAGGAGAAACCTGACCCTGACATTTTTCTCCATCTCCTTCAGAACCAAGGACAATATCAAACTGCTGTTTTAATGACTTTAAATAAAAACTGGAATCCGTCATACTCTCTTCTGTATTTAAAGCACCCATTCTTGCAGTAAACTCCATCTGTCTTGCAAGAATTCCTTCTGGACTTAATCGATCCAGAGTTCCATGTGAAAGTCGGTCTTTAATATTTACATCACTCCCATCCCCGTTCTTGATATCTTCTGTTTTTAAAGATAAATTTTTTATTTTTGTATGTAACTTAAATCTGGGGACAGCCATATTAAGCTTGACAACATGGGTTAATTTTTTTTCAGAGGCTCCTTTTCCCCCCACGATATATGAACTTCTATACCGGTAAAAAAGATCCGGTTCAAGGGGGAGACCGTGGGCAACAAGATTTGCCGCAAGATGCTGCAGCTGGGTTACAGGATGCCTGTTGCTGACATCAAGAGCAATGGTAAGAAAAGGTTTTCCTTCCAGAGTCTCTTCTATGGGTGTAAGTACCTTCCCTCCTCCACCAAGCTGCACAAATATCCTCACGCCATCTTTATAGAGTCTCTGGAAAAGCTCCCTCATTTTTACAGGCAAAACAGTATTATCTGCCAAAAGTCTTCTGGCAGCTTCAGGGTCTTCAGGATAAGGGGCGGCTGTTGCACCGCTGTATACAGGAACCTTCACGGGTAAAATCTTTAAATCTTTAAGAAGATCCCGTTGCACATTTGCGATGGGTTCACAACAAGGAGTATGAATAGGTATCAAATTAAGATGTTCCGACCATATCTTTAATTCGTTTAAACGTTTACTCAGTTCTATTACAGGTTCCCTGTCTCCGCCAAAAACAACCTGGCGTGGTGAAAGATCAAGGGAACATGAGACAAGCCCCATGCCAAGGCTGTTTACTGCCTCCATAAGAGGAAGAAGTTCTTTAAAAGAACACTGGGCAAGCCCCATGGCACCAGTGATTTCCCCTTCCTCAAGCTTGATATTCCTTACGCCAAGGGAAGCCACATCCTCAAAAGCTATAACCCCTCCTGCCAAAAGTGCTGACCATTCACCCAGGCTTGTCCCTGTAACCATATCAGGTGTTATCCCCATCCTTGATAAAATATCAAGACTTGCAGCATTTGCAATAAATACACCGTCAGCCGAATTACCAAGCATTCTGAGTTCTTTTTTCAGGGTTACAAATGTTTCCCTGTCAAGCCCGGGGGGAGGGAAAAGCATGGAGCTGAACCTGTATGGCATATCTTCATCTAAACGCCCACCTTCCAGGAGATCAAACCAGGCTCTAAAACAAGGCATATACAGGCAAAGTTCTTCAAGTCTCCGGGTATAGTCATCCCCTAATCCAGGAAATGCATTTCCTGGAAAAATAAATGTAACCTTACCCTCAACACCCAGAGGCTCGGTTTCAAAATAGAGTCCATCTTTATCTTTTATTCGAGACAAATCTCCTGCTTTAATAGATTCCCCTGCATAAAGGAGTTTCTCGAGAAGATCCTCCATGTCCGTGGCAACAAGAGCCAAATTAACTAAATCACCCGATTCCCAGGATAAACAGATACCGTGGCTTAACCTGGCAAAAAGCTTTGAATCATTAGGCTTATCAGTAATCTCTTTTATGAAACCTGTTATTTTAGCATAAAGCTCATTATTGGAACCGGCATTAAAAAGAAATAATTCAGATGGCCATTTCAAAGCCATATCTCTATTGTCCCCACCTGAAGTATCAAATTCTTCAACAATCAGATGTCCGTTAACTCCACCAAAACCAAAAGAGTTAATTCCGGCTCTTCTCGGTCTTTCCGGGGGATGGATCCAGGGTCTTGTTCGGCTGTTTAAATAACAAGAGCCCCCTTTTAATATTTTGGATGGTTTTTCAGAATGGAGGGTGGGAGGAAGGATTTTATGATACAGGGACAGCGCCACTTTAATCAGAGATGCTGCACCTGCTGCAGGCATTGTATGGCCTATCATCGACTTAACACTTCCCAAAGTTCTAATCGGAACCCCCTTGACATCTGGTCCGAAAAATTCTTTGATTGTCTTTAATTCAGCCTGGTCTCCCACCACTGTTCCTGTCCCATGCCCTTCAATGAGATCAATGGAATCAGGAGATATCCCTCCATCCTTATATGCCCTGTTCAGACACTCCAGCTGCCCTTCTTTTCTTGGTGACAAAATAGCATTCCCCCTTCCATCACTGGAAGAACCAACCCCTTTGATCACCGCATAAATTCTACGACCTGCTGCCACGGCATCATCCAGCCGTTCAAGGAGAAGTATCCCGACACCTTCACCGATAAGCATTCCATCGGCATCTTCGGAAAAAGACTTTATCGAGTTCGAGGGGGAAACAGCACCAAGCCTTGAAAATGTCCACCACATACTTGGATTATTGGCAAAATAGACCCCTCCTGTAATCGCTTTATCACAAACACCCCGTCTAAGGGAAACTACGGCATTCTCCACTGCAATCAAAGCCGAGGCGCAGGCTGCATCTATGGCATAATTGGCTCCCATCATGTTAAACCTATTGGCAATTCTTCCTGTTGAAATATTCGGAATTCCAAAGGGTATGATGTCGGCATTCATATGTGCAAAACATGCTCTTAACTCTGATCTTATGGTGGAAATAGTTGCCCCATCCAGGTCAGGGAGAGTATCCTTAAGTATTCCCAGAAAATTTGAGATTACTTCAGCCCGGCAATGGAGTTGCTGCATGGAATTACCAAGATACCCCCCCCTTCCCAAAATAACATCTGTCTGCTTAAGGTTATCTTTGGCACCATCTATCCCTGCATCTTTCAAAGCTCTATCCACAGTCTGGATTATAAGAAGCTGCTCAGGATCAACTTTATCACATATTTTGGGCATAACTCCATAATCGAGGGGCGAAAAAGGAGGGTTGTTATCTATAAAACCTCCATGGGTACAGAATATACGATCGGTTTCATCTTCACCCGGCCAGTCTCCAGGAAGATTCCTTTCTTCAGGAATAGGCCCCACAGCATCTTTTGCTGAAAGTATATTCTCCCAAAATGTTTGAAGATCAGGGGCCCCCGGAAAAATACATGCCATACCAACTATTGCTACAGGGAGACTGTTATCCATTATTAACCAACCATCCTTCCTGGACGTGCTTCTTTTTATTCGCAAGATCTGCAAGTACACGTTTATTTAAATCAGCACTCAATACAACAGAAACATTTAAAGCCTCTGCAAAAACAGAACCTTTTTTATCAAGAAAAATAAAGTCCATGTTCATTTTTGGAATATCCAGCCTGTTAACATGGACTTCACAAAAAATTTCACTCCCGTCATAGGGCCTGTGGCAGATATATTGATCTATGTCAGAAGGGAGCGCCATCATATTGCAGGCTTCCTGCGTCCATAAAAGAGCCATCTGATACGCGCAATCAAAAACCACAGGATCTATAAGCCATCCATCGGCATTAATCCCTTTAATAAGCATATTCGGGCTGGATGGTTCAATAACTCCCTTTACCCCTCTTTTTCCAGAATTACCAAATTCCATGCCGTCAATGGACTTGATATTGCAAAAAATCCCTTCATGAAAAAGCCTTGTGTCGTATGCCTCTTGAACTGACAGGTTAAAAGGTTTTGTTCCATTAAGCCTGGCAAAGCCCAACTCTGGAAAGGGGCCGCTTTCACCAAGTAATATTGTTGCTCTGTAATTAATATTATAGCCTTTATTCTCCGGCATGCTTATAATACTTTCAAGCTCAGCAGAAGGGCCACCTGGAACATCTATTCTTCGGGAAGTAACATTAAGATTTAATGAAGCATCACCCTTTAAAACTATCCCTTTAAAAAGACGAAAATCTTTATACCCGGCAAACCTATAACCAGGTGCTGCCGCCATGGCGGCCTGAGCCATCATCTCCATTGCCACAGCAGCAGGAAGAACAGGTTCACCTTCAATCCTGTGATCATCCAGAAAAATATGTTGTGCTGGATCAAGCTCAAATGTATAGGAAAAATCTTTTTCAACGCTGGTATCCTCTACCTGTATCATACTATGGGCAAACTCTGCAGATTCCTTTGCAGCACCAAGTGCCACAACTTCAGAATTTCCCTTCCCGTTTTTATAAGAAATCTCCTGATCAAGCATTTTTACTCCGGTCTCACGGGGGATTAAATATATTCCTCTTTTTTCAAACTGATCTCGCACAGGGGCAGAGACCATCCCTTCGCCATCCCATGGACCCCAGTTAATCGCCACGACTCTGGCCGGCCATGACCTGTCAAGCTTCACCGCTATTTTATTCAAAATTTCATTGGCAGCAGAATAATCGACCTGCCCCAGATTCCCAAAGCGACCGGAGACCGAAGAAAAAAAGACAAGAAAAGAAAGGGTTTCAGGGTCAAGTTCCCTGGAAAGTATTTCTGCCCCCTTTACTTTTGTATTTATCACCTGCATAAAACTTTCTTCATCTTTATCTGCCACCAGGCTGTCTTTGATAACTCCTGCCCCATGAATAACCCCGTCTATTTTTCCCCATTTTTTATAAATTTTTCTTATAAGGCCGGAAAAAGATTCCTCATCAGTACAATCTGCAGAAAAATAGAATACCTTTGCTCCCAGCTCTTCCATGGCCTTAATATTTGTACGCATCTGATTTTCCTGCATTATCTGATTAAACTTTTTATTAACCAGTGCAGGCACGACAGTTGCGCCCTGATCCTTTACCTGCTGTATCAATTTTGATTTTAATGCCCTGGGATCCTTTTCACCCAGGGAAGCCATATGCAAAAAATCTTCTAACTCGGGCCTGGCTCTTTCTGGAAGAACCGATCGTGAAGCCAAAATCAGTGTGGGAGAATATTTCCCTGCCAGATGAATCGCTGCATCAGCAGTTATTCCCTTTGCCCCCCCTGTGAGCAATATAACTGAATCTTTATTTATCTTAGATAAAAAAGGGTCCGCTGCATCATTAATTTTTTCCATTTTCAAAGCAATGGCTCTTCTTTTACCATTAAGCCAACAGACCTCTTTTACGCTGTCATGCTTATCTCCCATTTCGATCATCAGGGCTTTGATCATATTTTCCACGTCATCTTCAGGATCAAAATCAATGGTTTTAACTCTTGTGCCAGGCCATTCATAGAAAAGGGTCTTTGTAATGCCGTGTACTCCGTTTTGAGAAGGAACAAAACTCGAATCTTCTGAAAATCCAAAGTCGCCTCCCATACCGGTTACTGTCATCCAGAAGGAATCGTGTCCCTTTTTTTTCAGGAAATCAGAACCTGCAGCTTTTGCCCAAAGAAAACTTTCCTTTACACAGGCGATACCATCTTCATGGCTTTTAATTCCAAGGCCTAAAAGATTCAAAATCCCGAAAATTTCTCCATGTTCCCCTCTGATCTTCGCATAACAGGCATTGATCCCCTTTTCCGAGGAAAAATCAGCAGAATAAATCCCCGCTTCCATATCCTCCTCTGTTTTTTCAGCTTTTTTGACTAAAAGGGCATTAACCCCTTTTTTATTCAAATATTTATGGAGAACATTTCCCAGGATATGACCATTGTTTAATATAACCAGGGGCCCTTTTGGCACAGAAAGCTCTGCATCTTCTGCTGGATGATCAATGAGATGGAGTAAATATCTGTTTATTAGAACCTTTTTTTCTTCTTTTACATCCTGTGCAGGGGGTAAAGCCTCTTCCAGATGGGCTCCTGTCTCAAATTTTGACTCAATCCAAAGGACAATCTCACCCATGGTTCTTAACTGGGCAATCTCCTCATAGTATTT
>DAOWMW010000122.1 GCA_030642865.1 Desulfobacteraceae bacterium | reverse complement strand
TTAACAGGGCATAGCACAACATCGGCACGCCTGAGGCGGGATTCAAGCCTTTTGATACCTTGTTTCATGAAACCGTCATGGTATTCAAAAATCCCGCCGCTACCTTCAATAAGCTCACGGTATAGTGATTCCATACGTGTAATTCCACCGACAATCAAAACGCGTTTTTTACACAGATCAAACGACGGACAACTTGCATCACAACGGTTCACCGCAAGGACTTCCCCAATTATTTCCTGGCTTTCTTTTTTGAAATTCTCGTTCAATTCCCGTTGCTGTTCAAGCTCTGTCAATAGCTCCATATTTTTTCCTTTAAGTAAAGCCAGTTGCCGCTCATTTTCCCTGCACCTCCCATGCAGCGCATCCAGCTTTTTTTTTAAAATCAGGTTCGTTTGCTCAAACTCAGCAGCAGGAAATTCATTATTTAATTCAGCAAATTTTTCTTTTACAAGATCTCTTTCTTTTTCCACAGATGTTAACCTTCCCTTTAAAGCCTCCTGACTTTCCTTAAGGTCTTTATTTGCCTCTTGCAGTAAGTGCCTGCTTCGTACTGCGCTTTTCACCTCCTGCCGCATATCGCTTAATTCATTTTGCTGCCTGGCCAGTGTTTGTTTCAATTTTATTCTTTGTTCTCCATTCCAATGCATACCCATATGAATTTTTCCAAAAATTTCTTTTTTAAATTCATCGGGCAGTCCAGGAGTGACCGCGATTGCCCATAAAACACCAACGCAATCCCCTGAATCAAAAGCAGCTTTGCAATGCGTCATAAATTCCCCGCGCTTAAGTTTAAGCAAGGGTGCTATCTCTTTGCCAAATTTTCGATTTAGCATGCTGTCAGCACGTATCGCCAGCCGGTTTTCCCTCTCCGAACTTGCAACTAGTATTTCATGAATTTCAAAGGTGCTTTTTTTTTTACATGAAAGGCCCACTCTCTTAAGGAGCTGCTTTTGTTCCGAAAGCGTAAGGCACATACCCACCACCGGGCATTTAAAAAGATGATCAACCTCCCAAAACCTCAATTTCTCTTTACAGCCAATTTTTTGCTCATCCAAATTAATTATATTTTTCCAACCAATTTCAATCCCCCGTTCATCCCAATTGGTTATATTTTTCCCACCGATTTGAACACATTGTTTTTCCCCCAGCATCGACTATCCTCTCCTTTTTTATTGCTCTCATAAAATGAGGCGTGGCTATTATTGTTTTACTATTCTAACTTTAAGCCAAAAAAATACTATTTACCATGAGCTTAAAGAAAATAAAAAGCTTTCCTGTTAGTATATTTTCGCCTTAGCTCCTGGCATATAGTCAATATTTATTTATAAAAAAAACTTTATGGGTCGATTTTTACTACCTTACGCGTGAAACCCTGTTATAAAAACAAGAAAATCAGGATTTGGTTTTATCTCCGGCTGCCTGAAAATGCGTCTTTAGGAGTTGTTACGAAGTAACATTTACATTTGGCCCTGGTTATTAGGTTGTATTGTGTAGTTCCATTTAGTAGTAAATTATAAGGAAAACCAGATAGTACGTTTATTTTCAACACTCATATCTTGAAATGACCAGGATTAAAACCAATCTCTAAAATGAGTTGGGTTGTGGGAAAGCCCGCCTGGAGCATTTAGTGACATCACTGGTAAAAATATTTTATCCTGAATCGACCCGTTTTTTAAATTCACTGGAAAAAATTTCACTGCGAGCCTGGCATTTTTCCGGTCTGTGCCTGTCCAGTTGATATTCCTTAAAATATTGAAGCCAATTCTCTCCTGCCCGCGGACATGTTTGAACAAACTCCATAAAGTCAACAAAGCTGTCCAGAGTAACAGGGCTAAGGGCATGTTCCATTCTACAGGCATCTTCATCTGCGGTTTTTAAATCAATTTTCAAAATTTCGGTTAAAAATTTAAGCAAAAGTCCATGTCTGCGTTGCATTTCTTTTCCAACAGCCGCCCCTTTTTTTGTTAAGTCCACATACTCATATTTTGCATAATTGACCAATCCCCTGCTGTTCAATGTTTTAAGCATACTGGTGACAGTGGACATCTTGACATTCATCCCTTCAGCAATATCCTTAACCCGAACGACCCTTTTTTTTTCCCGCAACTCAACAATCGTTTCCAGGTAATCTTCCATCACGGAAGTCAGCTCCTTGTTAATCAAACTTTTTTTATCACTAATTACCATTATATCATCCTCAGGATTTAGGTAAGCAAAACTTGTGTTGAATATTCTAATAAATAAACCACTGCCATGTGTCAAGTTTTTTATTGTAACCTCTTTCAATAAAATGAAACAAATGGGTCCACCGGTCAAGCAATTTATAGGTGTGTCATTTTACCATTTACCATGGGCAAGGGGTTTGATGAATTTTTTAAAAACTTTCTTGCTGCCAGTTGAGTTGTTTTTTTAATTAAATCCCTTATTCTTTTAATAAATTCACTCAATAGAATTTAAAGTAAAGGCTTAAATCTGTAACTCAGCATGAATACCTAAAGCAAATTCAGCTTTAATTAATCAACAGTCCTATGAAAAAATACTATTAAATTAATATGTAAAAAGTTGATGATACCAGCTAAATTGTGAGCGTGTTTTATGGAAATAAACTTATAAAAAATAATATAATTATCCGTTAAAACATTAACCCAAACGCCCTCTTTCGCAGCAGTCTGATAATATGTTGTCAAGGATATCGCGAGAGATGCCCTTGTTTTTTATAAAATGATAAACAAAGCAACCTCAAAAACCTTTAATTTTTTCAGGATACCACCACCAGTGGTCTTTAGGCCATGCCTCACGAACGCCTTTTACAACTCTCATAATTTCAGGCTCTTTTAATATTCCTGATGTTCTCAATGCCTGGCGCAGTTTTTTTTCTGTGGGTTCGTCAATATATTCTATGTGATCGCTTATGTTTATCAGGGTTGATACGATTTCGATATCTCCGGTTGACCAGTCTTCTTTTTCAAAAACAGTCGCCCATACAGCTACCGGATTTGATTCAGATGTTTCCTCGAATGATTCTTCAGCCATTTTTTATAAGCTCCTTTTTTTTTATGTCCATAACAGCCACGAATTATTCCAAAACGGTCAACAACAGTATAGCCTTTTTCTGTGCTGCTTGCAAAAGAATATTGTACCTCTCCCTTAAAATTTCTAACAAAGGCAGAATCTGCGTTGCTGATTATTTTATGGGATTTATTGATATATTCTTTCAGGCTTTTAATTTCAAAATCTTTTTTAGCGTGTTTGGCAAAATATAACTTTTTAAATCTTTATCTTTTTTCCACTGGTAAAGCTGGAATTCGTTAATGGTGTTCTGGCATGTTTTGTTGATGATTATTCTTTGTTATTTTAGCCATGGTATCCCGTGGAGGATTAAATCTTTCCCCTTCTTTATATTGACCTGGAATTTTTTTTTGAATATAGTTAATCAGGGCAGGTATGGTCTGAGTAAAATTTGAAAATTGTTTATGTGGCGATCCATATCTTAATCCATTGCTGAAATTAAAACTAAATCCAATTTATCTAAGGTAGTAATAAAATGTTGAGTAAACTTGAAATGAATCTGGCGAGGCGCGAAAATCTTGGAGACGGGATAAGGAGATCTTCAAACAGATATCCGGACAAAACTGCATTGATATTTTATGACTTAAATGATGTTGTGGAATCCTATACATACAAAGAACTTAATGAAAAAGCAAATCGAGTGGCCAACAGTCTCCTTAAAATGGGATTAACCAGGGGTGACAGGGTTGCAGTATTATCCCGTAACAATGCCAAAATGCTTATATTAAGCTGCGCCCTTTTAAAACTTGGGGCATGGTTTACCCCTGTTAATTTTATGCTGAATCAGCAGGAAATAAAAAGTCTCATTGATTTTGCCGAACCAAAATTCTTTTTTGTGGAGGATGTATTTGAAGAGAAGGTAAATGAAATTGCTAAAAGCATGAAATCAGTTGAACGCTTTGGATATTTGACCACGTCAGGCAAGGCAACACCCGGTGGGTGGATAGATTTTAAGAAATTACTCGAAGGTGGGGATGATGAACCGGAAGTACTGATCGAAAATGAGGACGAAGCTGCCCTTTTTTTTACAAGTGGTACGGAATCTGCGCCCAAGGGGGTTATGACAACCCACAACTCTTTTTTTGCCTCCCAGTTATCCTACCAGATGATTTTTAAAATGTCCCATGAAGATTTTTTTTTACTTTCCATTCCCATGATTCACATGGCAGGTTTTGATCTGCTTTTTTTGTCTCTTACTGCCGGGGCAACTGTTGTGATGACCCAGCTTCCAAACCCTTCCCAGATGCTAAAACTTTTTGACAAACATAAAATCACTTCCACAGCACTTCCTCCCACTATTTATGTGGCGCTTTTATCTGAGCCCGGAGTTTATGACTGCTGTTTTGAGAGTGCAAAAAAATTTTTAACATGGTCTTCAACAATACCAAAAGCAATGGTGGAGGGCTGGAAAAAAATTGCGCCCAATCTCTCTTTTTTTACAGGCCAGGGTTCAAGTGAGTCCTCTGCAACTGTTATAACCGGAGGCTGGTTTACAGATTGGGATGATATCCCGAACCATGACGGACGGTGGGTCGGAACACAGGGTCTCTATGGAATTGAGCTGAAACTTGTGGATGAATCAGGAAAAGAGGTGCCTGTTGGTGAACCAGGGGAACAGTTAATAAGAGGACCGGTATTAATGAAAGGATATTATAAGAATGATGAAGCAAATAATAAATCTTTCCGTGATGGATGGTTCTACACAGGAGATGTACTCTTTAGGGATGAAGATGGGAATTATTTTTTTGCTGACAGAAAAAAGGATATGATAAAAACAGGTGGAGAGAATGTTTTTTGCCAGGAAGTGGAAAGCGTAATAGGAACACATCCAGGGGTTATGCAGTGTGCGGTTTTTGGTATGCAGGATGACCGCTGGGGCGAAGCTGTAACAGCGGCTGTTGTTCGAAAGTCAGACTCAGAGGTAACAGAAAAGGATATTATCATTTTTTGCAAGGAAAAAATTGCAGGATTTAAAGTTCCCAAACGGATCTATTTTAGACCAAATTTGCCCATGAGTGC
>DAOWMW010000047.1 GCA_030642865.1 Desulfobacteraceae bacterium | reverse complement strand
TTAGCATTTTAAGCGTCGATCCATCCTGCCTGACTGCGTTACGAAAACGTATAAATATCTTGATATTCCTGCGTTTTCACGCCTTGTCAGGCAGGCGCCTCAACACTTAAAATTGCCAATTTATTTTCGATCGAATCCTTATACGATTAGTATTATATCCCCGCTCCAGATTTTTGCCGATTTTTTGCTGATTTCTTGCCGATTTTTTGCCGATTCCTAAAATGGGTAATTATGTGATAATTTATGCAATACGCTTTCCTCCCTGGATTCTTGTCCCAATTCTAAAATCGGGTTATTATCTGAAAATCTATAGATAATCCCCAAAAATTTTATTTTAAGGCCTGTACTGCGTCTTAATTAAGGAATTATTATATGCTGAAAGTAGTGACCAAAAATTTGTGTAATCCTTTTCGTTTATTGTTTTATTCAGCCCTTTTGCACCTTTTGTTTTTTTTGCCCCCCCCTGGTTATAATGAGCAACTCTTTTTTTCCATATCTGCCATGGCCTATGCTGAACAGGTGACTGATTTGCCCCGGTGGCCCCACGAAAAGAGTGATCTTCTGGCGGATCCTGCCGTGGTTTTTGGCAAATTAGCAAATGGGTTCAGGTATGCTTTGATGGCAAATCAGAATCCAAGGGACAGGGTGAGTATTCATCTTGATGTTCAGGTTGGCTCAATGAATGAGGCTGAGGATGAACAGGGGATTGCTCATTTTTTAGAGCATCTCCTTTTTTGCGGATCAACCCATTTTAAACCTGGAGAGCTTGTAAAATATTTTCAGGGAATAGGTATGGATTTTGGCGCAGATGCCAATGCTCACACCGGTTTTTTTGAGACTGTTTATGATATATTTTTGCCGGATGGAAACCCCGGGAGTATTGCAGATGCCTTTGTCGTGATTAAAGACTACGCTGAAGGCGCTCTTTTATTACAGTCTGAAATAGACAGGGAACGAGGGGTTATACTTTCAGAGAAAAGAACCCGTGATTCATCCATGTATAGAACTTTTGTCGAAGCCATCAAGTTTGAACTCCCCGATGTGAAAATATCCAGACGACTCCCCATAGGGAAGGAAAAAATAATCGTCAATGCTGACAGAAAACTTTTAAAGGGCTTTTATGATTCTTATTACAGACCTGAAAATATGATACTTGTGATCGTGGGAGATTTTAAGGTTGATGCTTTGATCCCAAAAATTAATGATATATTTTTCGAGTTATCACCCAGAGGCCCCGAGCCCCCTCCGATTATCTGGGGCAAAACTGATCACAGGGGTGTGAAGGCTTTTTACCATGGTGAGAAGGATGTCGGGAGTGCTGAATCCACCATTGAAGTCGTAAGAATAATAGATGAGGTACCCGATTCTCTCCTGTTCCAAAAATATTTACTTATAAAGGATATTGCAGACAGGATTGTCCAGAACCGTATTGATGCGATGATCGGTAAGCCCGGGACCCCTTTTGTCAGTGCTTCCATTGGTTCCGGCATATATCTGCACAGGGTAGAATATGCCGAGATTACTGCTAAAAGCAGCCCTGAAAATTGGAGAAAGGCCTTACCTTTTTTGGAACAGACTTTACGAAAAGCAATAAAATATGGTTTTGTTGCTTCTGAACTTGAAAGGGTAAAAAAGGATTATATGGCGGCATTGGATGGGGCTGTCCAAAAATCTCCCACTCGATACAGCGGTGCCATTGCCAGGGAATTTATAAGGCATGTAAATGGCGGCAAGGTTTTTATGTCCCCTGGACAAAAAAAAGAAATCCTCTCTCCCATGATAAGAGAAATTTCTTTAAAACAGCTCCATGAAGCTTTTAAAAAGACCTGGTCACCGGATCACAGGCTTGTTATGTTAACCGGGAATGCAAAATTTTCTGATGAGATATCTGATCCAGAAAAGGATATACTCGATACTTTTAAGCGGAGCATGGAAGTGCCGGTGGTAAAGCCAAAGGAGGGAAAATGTTCGATTTTTCCCTATTTGTCTGAGCCTGTGGGGGTAGGGGAGATCCTTAAAAGTTCTGTTATATCTGATTTGGGAGTAACACAGATAGATTATAAAAATGGTGTTCGCTTAAATCTTAAACAGACAAATTTTAAGGCTGATCAAATTTCTGTTAAATTTTTGTTTGGAAGGGGACGTTCCGCAGAACCCCGGAGCCTGCCGGGGCTTTCCAATCTTTCTGAAATGGTGATTAATGAAAGCGGGCTAGGGGGGCTTGATAAAGAAGAACTGGAGCAGTCTCTGGCTGGTAAGAATACATATGTCTCATTTGGTATAGGAGACAATTCCTTTTATTTTCAGGGTGAAACTATCAAAAAAGAGGTTTCCCTCCTTTTTGAGCTTTTGTATGCCCATGTTACTGATCCGGGGTTCAGGGAAGATGCATATTCTTTTGCAAAGGAAAAGTTTAAACAAAGATATGCTTCTGCCTCCCACACCATAGATGGCGGCATGCCTCTTTATGGGACCCGATTTCTTGCAGGGGGTGATGGGAGATTTGGGGTTCCTTTTTTAGATGAATTTTCCAGGCTTACATTGAAAAATGTCAAATCCTGGATCAGTCATCCATTAAATCATGCTCCCATTGAGATTTCTGTGGTGGGAGACTTTGATCCTGAAGAAATAAAAAGAAAAGTTTCTCAATATTTTGGAACCCTTGAAAAAAGAGATGGGCCGGATGATGTTAAACTCGAAGGACCCATCGATTTTCCGGAAGGTGAATCAAAGGAGATCTTCATTGATACCAAAATTCAGAAGGCTCTTTTGGTGGCAGCATATTCCACTGCAGATATCTGGAATATCAGCAGAACACGTCGTCTTTCCATTCTGGCCAAAATATTTTCAAATAGATTAATGCACACAATCAGGGAAAAACAGTCCATCACTTATTCCCCCTTTGCTTTTAATATGCCCAGCAAGGCTTATAAAGGTTATGGCCTTTTTCAGATATTTGTCCATGTGAAGCCTGATATAATTGATATGGTCAAAAAGGAAGTTTCAAAAATAGCAGCGGATCTTGCATTAAATGGTGTAAGTGAGGAAGAGTTGAAACTGGCCATTAATCCTGTTGCCACCAGCATAAAGGATATGATGGAAACTAATGATTACTGGCTGGGCAGAGTCCTTTCAGGCTCCATGGAACATCCTGAGCAACTTGATTGGAGCAGGACAATAATGGAAGATTATGTCTCGATTACTCCGAAAGAGGTCTCTTTACTTGCTGAACAATATTTTGAAATTGATAAGCAGGCAACGGTTGTGGTGAAACCGAAAGTAACTGTGCAATAAGTTTGAGCGGGTGCTGTATTAATCTGCCTGCCGGTGATTATATAGACAGTCACATAATAATTTCACATGGTTATCCGTCGTCGGAGTATTATAGACATTTTTTCCCTCTATACTTTGTGCCAATTTTTAAAACAGGGTAATTATGTGACAATCTATAGAGTTTCAAGTAGTTGATTTTATTATGGTACTGTGTAAGAGGAATAATGGAAAAACAATATCTTGTTAATGATTTCAAACCTGGAGAATCGTGGCGTGTGTTAAAGATTGTTGGGGAGTTTGTTGAAGGGACAGATACCTTACATGATGTAGGTCCTGCTGTAAGTATATTCGGATCGGCCAGGACCAGCCATGAAGACCCTTTATATAAAAAAGCAGAAGAGATAGCTGAACTTTTTGCCAGGAATAATTTTGCCGTAATAACCGGAGGGGGAGGGGGGATCATGGAAGCGGCAAATAAAGGCGCAGCAATGGCGAATGGAGTATCCATAGGGTTGAATATTCATCTCCCCCTTGAACAGATCCCGAATCAATATTCAAATATTAATCTGAATTTTAAATATTTTTTCACACGGAAGGTAATGTTTGTCAAGTATGCTTCTGCATATATAATTATGCCGGGGGGATTTGGAACCCTTGACGAACTTTTTGAAGCTGTTACCCTTATTCAGACTAAACGTATAAAGCCTCTACCCGTAATCCTTGTGGGGTCGGACTACTGGTCTGGACTAGTCGACTGGATTAAATTACGGCTTCTTGGGGAGAATAAAATATCCCCCGATGATCTTGAAATTTTTCAGGTCATTGACCACCCTGAAGATATTTTGAAAGCTGTACAAAAATATGTGATTTTATAATTAAAGATTGGGTGATTTATAAAATTTACGATCCTAATGGGATCTGGAAATTCAAATTATAGATTGTCAGATAATAAATTTTACTGCACTATCGGTCGTTGGAAGTATACATATACACCTTCCACACTCAAATTATAAAATCGGGTACTTGTATGACAATCTACAAATAAAACAACAGCAACAGGCACGGAGGATAATGATGGCAGAAAAATCTACCCCGATCTCCAGAAAAGAAAAAAAAGAACAAGAGCGTCTTTTAAATCAGCGACACTGGCTTAAAGAAGAAGAAGAGCTGTATGGCCTGTGGGATAAGGCTTATAATGCCGGCGGTGAAAAACAGCTTAAGCATCTGGCGAAACAGGGTAAGCAACCGGTTCGTCAACTTATTGGACAACTTGTTGACCCTGGGACCGATTTTCTGGAATTAAGCAGAGGGGCAGGGTTTGGGATTAATTATGAAGCTGTAAAGGATGTCCCCAGTGCCGGTATAGTAACAGGGCTGGGGAAAATACATGAAAACTGGGTTATGATAATAGCCAACGACAGCCGGGTAAAAGCCGGGGCATATTTTCCCATTACCTGTAAAAAGCATCTTCGTGCCCAGGATATAGCCAATCAATCGGGAATTCCAACCGTTTATATAGGGGATTCTGCGGGTGCTTTTTTGCCGATGCAGGATCAGGTTTTCCCCGGCAGGGGACAGTTCGGCCGCTTTTTTTATAATATGTGCAGAATGTCTGCCAAAGGATTAAAACAGTATACTTTAAGTACAGGTGGAAATACAGCAGGGGGAGCTTATACTGTTTATCTTGCCTGTGAATCAATAATGATAGATAAAATGTCCTATTCATTTTTAGGGGGACCTCCCATGGTTAAGTCGGCCATAGGGGAGGAAATTTCCATGGAAGACCTTGGTGGAGCACGGGTACACACGACAATTTCAGGGGGCGCAGATCATTTTGTACGTTCCCAGGACGAGGGTATAAAAAAGCTGCGGGAACTTCTGGCCAACGATGCTCCCCAGAAGGTATGTATTGACAGGCGTGCATCTGAAGAACCCCAAGTCCCCATCGAAGATTTGTATAAAATACTTCCAAAAGATCCATACAAAGGGTTAAATACCAGGGATGTCATAGCCTGTATCGCAGATGGGAGTAAATTTACAGAATATAAAAAAAACTACAATCCTGGCAGGGGAGACGGGATCATCTGCGGAAAAATCAGATTAAGGGGTCTTCCCGTGGGTATTATTGCTGGAAACGGTATTGGAGTTATTTTTGTTGAGTCGGCCAGAAAAGCAATTGAATGGGTTCTGAGATGTACTTCGGCAAAAATACCTATTTTATACATACAAAATTCTCCTGGCTATATGGTGGGAACCAAGGAAGAATATGCGGGTATAGGTAAATACGGTTCTGGTATGGTCAGGGCATGTGCATGTTCCAATGTCCCTATGATACAGTGGATTATCGGCCCTGATCATGGTGCTGCCAATTACGGGATGTGTGGAAGAGCATATGACCCCTGTTTTATTTTTAATACCATGCGGGGACGGACTTCGGTTATGTCAGGCCGTACTGCCGGATTTATCCTGACCACTCTAGAACGGGGCAATGCAAAAAAAAGAGGGGTGGAGATGGATGAAAATGCAGCAGAGGAATTTCAGCAGAAGATGATTGACAGGTATTCAGAACAGGCTCATCCCTTTTATCCTGAATCAAGGCTGTTCCATGACGGAACAATACCACTTAAAGATTCCCGTGATATCCTGGCAAAAGCATTTGAGGTTTCTCTGCTCAAGCCAATCCCTGACTCCACATTTGGTAATTTTAAATTTTGATGAATACTTTTTTCCCCGGTTAAATTATTAACTGATGGTAACTACTCACGTAGCCAGCCTAAATACCTTCTTAATAAGGAAATTTTATCATGTCCCAGATAATATTACAGGAAAAAACCGAAAATGGTATTCTTATACTGACTCTCAACAGGCCAGAATCGATGAATTGTATGAATTTTGAACTTATTGAAACTTTGACTGCAACTGTTAAGGAATCAAATTTTGATATGTCGGTGAGGGTTATAATAATTACAGGCGCAGTCCCTGGGAAGGGGAAAAAATCTGCTTTTTCAGCGGGAGCAGATCTCATAGAGAGGAGGACCCTTAGTGACGATCAGGTCCGCCGTTTTATAGCGACTGTTCGGGAAACAATGATTACGGTTGAAAAAGCAAGGGTCCCTGTAATTGCAGCGATCAACGGATATGCCTTTGGCGGGGGTACGGAGCTTGCCCTTGCATCAGATATAAGAATTGCTTCTTCCAATGTACTCATGGGGCTGACCGAGACAAGTCTTGCTATTATTCCTGGTGGGGGCGGCACCCAAAGGCTCCCCCGGATAATCGGGCTTGCAAAGGCCAAGGAGTTGATCTACACCGCAAGACGGATCAATGCGCAGGAAGCTCTTGATATTGGCCTGGTTAATAAAGTTGTTTCCCCTGATAAATTAATGGATGCGGCCATGGAAATGGGGGAAGAGATAGCCAAAAATGGTCCCATTGCGGTGGAACAGGCCAAATTTGTTCTGAATAATGGATCCGAGTGCAGCCTTGGGGTTGCCCTTTCCCTTGAGTCAAAGGCCTATGAAGTTACCATACCTACAGAGGATCGACTTGAGGCTCTTGCAGCTTTTGCTGAAAAAAGAAAGCCTCTTTTCAAGGGGAAATAGATTTTTTGGATTTGGTTTTATCTTGGACGGGAAGTTTCTATATAGATATTAAGAAATATAGTATATTTTGTCAAAGGATGCATTATGAGCAGATTACTCTGGACTCCATCGAATGAGCGAAAAAAACGGACAAATATGTACAGGTTTATGCAATTTGTCAATTCCAGGTACAATAAGGAATTCTCTGAATATCCCCCTTTGCATAGATGGTCAGTGGAAAATATTTCTGATTTTTGGGCAAGTATATGGGATTTTGCGGATATTATAGCGTCGGTTCCTTACAGCAACGTGATGGATAAATTCAAAATGCCCAATGTTAAATGGTTTGATGGGGCTGAATTGAATTTTGCGGAAAACCTCCTTCGGTACAGAGATGACCGTATTGCAATAATTTTTAAAGGGGAGGTTAACAATAAAATCAGTATTACCTATGCACAGTTATATGATGAGGTGGCACGTCTTGCCAAATCCCTTAAGGAAATGGGAGTTAAAAAGGGGGATAGAGTAGCAGGATTTATGCCGAACATGCCCCACTCAATATTTGCCATGCTTGCCGCCACAAGTATTGGAGCCATATGGTCTTCATGCTCCCCTGATTTTGGCACAAAAGGTGTTCTTGACCGGTTTGGTCAGATAAGGCCTAAAGTTCTTTTTACGGCAAACGGTTATTCCTATAAGGGAAAGAATGTAGATTCCCTCAAACGTATAACCGATGTTTTACAGCGTCTTGATTCCATTGAAAGGGTTATTGTTGTCCCTTATACAGAAGAAAATCCGGATATAAGTGGTATCCCCAGGGGGATTTCCTATGGTGATTTTATTTCAAATGATGAAAACTGTATGTTGAATTTTGAGCAGCTCCCTTTTGATCATCCTGTATATATAATGTATTCGTCGGGTACCACAGGACTTCCGAAATGTATGGTTCAAAGCGTCGGCGGGATTCTAATAAATCATTTAAAGGAATTGATACTTCATGCTGATCTTGGGAGAAAAGATAGAATTTTCTATTTTACAACCTGTGGATGGATGATGTGGAACTGGCTTGTATCATCACTTGCAGTTGGTGCAACGGTTGTCCTTTACGATGGTCAGCCATTTTATCCGGATGAAGGTGTTTTATGGGAATTTGCCCAGGATGTGGGGATGACTGTTTTTGGAACAAGTGCTGCATATATTTCTGCAATCAGTTCTGCCCGGTTGATTCCATCTGAAAAATATGACCTTTCACCTTTAAGGCTTCTCCTTTCAACAGGTTCTCCATTGTCAGAAGAATCTTTTGAGTATGTTTATAAAAATATTAAAAAAGATCTTCAGTTATCTTCAATTGCAGGGGGTACGGATCTTAATGGGTGTTTTGCCGGGGGTAATCCCATGGGGCCGGTGTTTTCAGGTGAACTCCAGTGCTGCTGCCTTGGTATGGATGTAAAAGCTTATGATGCCAGGGGTAATCCTGTTGTTGAGGAGGAAGGAGAACTTGTGTGCCTCTCTCCTTTTCCGTCTATGCCGATCTATTTTTGGGATGACCCGGATGGTGAGAAATACCATAATGCTTATTTTAATGTTTATCCGGGGGTCTGGCGTCATGGAGATTTTATTAAAATCACGAAAAATGGGGGGGTCGTTTTTTGCGGTCGTTCTGATGCAACCTTGAATCCTGGAGGAGTTAGAATAGGGACGGCAGATATTTACAGGCTCATGGATGGTTTAAAAGAAGTTGAAGACAGCGTTGTTGTGGGCCAGGACTGGAAAAATGATGTCAGGGTGATTCTCTTTGTGAAGATGGCTG
>DAOWMW010000026.1 GCA_030642865.1 Desulfobacteraceae bacterium | reverse complement strand
GTCAGACAGGCGCCTCAACACTTAAAATTGCCAATTTATTTTCGATCGAATCCTAAGGATCGTGAATTTTATTAATTACCCGGAATTACTTGTTCTTGTGCCCGTCTTCCGTGTTGCATCAATGGCCAAAATTGCGTAGGGGCATCCCTTGTGGGTGTCCAAAGTGCTCCGAGTATGCAACCGTTAATGCGCCTTGAAGACGACCAGAAGCCCGACGTAATTATGGGTAATTTATTTCATCCCCAATCCTAACCTGGAAAAAACACCTGCTTCATGGCACTTTGCTTCAAGACGATGCAGAAAATGGGAATTTTTTTCAGGATTATAATAAACAGGAAAAAGAAGATCTGTATCAGGTGAGAGTATCCCGCTTTTTATCAGCCGATTTGTAATGGGAGCGTTTGGGTATAATCTTATATTATTAAAGATAACAGCCCCAAGGTTTCCTGCCGGGGCGTGTATCTCCAGAATTTCATCGATGGTCCTGGATGCTTCATGGAAATGGTCAAGAGTCTCTCCAGGAAGATTTATTAAAAAATGACACATTGTAAGTATTCCGCTCTTTGCTGTTATTCTGGCGGCATTTATAATATCTTTTTTTGTCATCTGCTTGTTTAAAACTTTTAAACCGTCATCGGTTAAGGCATCTCCGGAAAAATATACCGCCACAAGGCCGGAGCTGACTGCAAGGTTCAGAAGTTCGCTGGTGAGGTCAGTCTCCCTGAAAAAACCTGTCCATCCAATATCAAGTTTTCTCCCAAGTATCTCCTGGCACACTGCCCTGAAATGATCCGCTGGTCTGTTCACCACTGAATCCGTAAAATGAAAAAGCCTGAC
Organism: Desulfobacteraceae bacterium; assembly: GCA_030642865.1. GTDB lineage: Bacteria > Desulfobacterota > Desulfobacteria > Desulfobacterales > BuS5 > DAOWMW01. The sequence continues at coordinate 9,251 of DAOWMW010000026.1, read as the reverse complement.
CCCATACTCCTTTTTTAGATACTCAACCTCATCTGCAATTTTTACGGGATTTCGCAGGCGAAGTCGCCTCCCTCCCAGATACGGATAGGTACAGTAGCTGCATCTTAAATCACACCCGCGCTTTCCCTCTATCCCCATTACTGCTACATATTGATTTTTTTCCAGATAATCGGAGGGTCTGAAAGACTCAGCATCTATCATGGATAAGGAATCGATATCAGTTTTTTCCCATGATCGATTCTGAATAATATCCCCCTTGTTTTTCCAAATCAGTCCAGGAATCTTTTCCAGCTCAAAAGAGGCTTTTAGCATTTTTTGAAAAACAACCTCTCCTTCACCGGAGATCCCATAATCAATTTCCGGGATTTCCTCTAAAAGACGTTTTGCAAACAAAGTAAAGGCAGGGCCGCCCACAATAATTTTGACCTCCGGAACCATGGATCTTATCATTTTTACAGGGGTTTTTAATGAAGATATATAGGAAGTCTGGTGACCAGCCAGAGGATCAATGTTTCTAAAGGAAAGGATTGCAATATCAGGCATTACATCTTTCACAACCCCATGGAGCTTTTCCCACGGATCAACGTAAAGATTCATATCCAGAACATGTTTAAAATATTTATCCGGCACTAGAGAGGAAAGCCTGGAAAGACCCAGGGGATATACCAGTTCTTTTGCACCAAAATGGGAAGTGGGAAGTTGTACAAGTAAAATTTTCATATCTTTATTCCAAAAGTAAAAGGCCAATATATTTAACATAAAGGCCCTTTGCTGAAACCGGGTTAAGAGCTATGCCGCTGTTTTTGGCAGTGGCATAAACATCTATTCCGGAGCCTTCCATTGATGGCCTGGCCTTATCAGGGAAACGGCAGTTCCCATCCTCCGGGCATTTATCGCATACAGGGCAGTGGCCTGCACCAAAAACAAACGCCTTGTGAAAACCATGGAGAAAGGCTTTTGTTTCCAACGCCAGAAGCATGTTATGAAATTGTTTGCCAGGGGGCGTCCCTTCCACAAGGAGAGCATGCTGATATGAATTTATCATTTTCTGCGTAGCATCACTTTCCATGCCATGGGGAGGGCATTGCAGATTTGTATTATACTTTGCACACCCAAACCGACATTTTTCCCGTACCCAGGGACCTGTAACAATTTTGTCTGAAGTGATTAAAACAGCCCCCGAAAGCCCACAGTCAAGGGCATTGTAAACCCAGGCATCAAGACCTGATTTTCTCCTTTTCAAAGTATCAGTTTTTTTGGCAATTATAATGGCAGAATCTGTGTTAAGGTCAACGGTATCAATTCTGGCCATCCCATATTGAAAAAGGAGACCGCTTAATATGGAAGATTTGTGACATACTCCATTATATGTATTTAACATCATATTCAGATCGTATAAGGGCCCTTTTTGCGGAGACCGGCCATGGCGGTCAGGAAAGTAATCATGTATTACAAGGATCCCGTCATCCTTTAAAATAGAGAGGGCCTTTTGGAGTATCTCCTCTGCCTCCTTTTCGGAATAGGCATGGAGAATATTACTTAATAATATAAGGCCGAAGCTTTGTCCGCTGCCAAACTGATAATTCCTGAAATCTCCTTCAATGGTGCCCACCCTTCCCCACGCAGTCTTTTCAGGATAGAGAATCCGTGCTGCCTCTATTACATCAGCAATTTCAAACAAAACTCCATACCCGTCTTTTTTTGTTTGCACCAGTGACCTCCCCAGGGCTCCGGCTCCTCCCCCCACATCTAAAACAGGGGGCTCCCAGGATTCTTCAGCAAGGATATGGATGATTTCATTAACTTTCTGCTTTGCCAGGGAATCCATGGCACGAACATAATCGAAAATCCTTGTTTTATAATTTTCTTCATCAGAAACCTGCGCAGGGGGATCCCCCCTCTTTTCCTGAAGGCTTTTAAAAAGGTTTTCCCAGTTCGATTTCATATACCGCCTGTACAGAAAAAAATCACCCATATATGATTCGTTTTTCGGAACCAGATAAATACCGGCAGCCTGGCTGTTACACCACCCGTTTTCAATTTCATGAATCAATCCCAGCCGTTTTAATACAGCAAGAAATCTTAAAAGCTTTGTTTCATCACACTGGGCAGCCTTTGCAAGAGCCTTTAAATCAGCACAGCCCTGGTCAATAAACATGAACAGCTTCAACCGGATAGCTGTAAAGAGTACCTCGGAATACCAGTAGGCTGTGGAGAGATCCTCAATATGCTGAAAATCGAGGGCAGCAGGATCCATTGCCTGAAAAGGGAATTTTATCATTTTTAAAATCTTGACCTTGCATCTTCCTGAAATCTGATGCTATAAAGAGTATAGACCTTAAGATAAAAATTTTGGGTGCGTTATCTGCCGCCTGCGTGTTACAACACGCCTTCCTCCCTCTGACCTTCCCAAAATTATTATCTTAAGGTCTATATAGTTACCATTCATCTATAAATTTTCAAGTATAAGTAAAATTGAACATTTTTGCAAGATATTCATACCCTTAAGAAAATCCATGGGCTCAAATCGTGAATAAATTTTATGATGTAGCAATTACAGGTGCTGGACCTGGTGGGGCCAGAGCAGCAATCGCCTGCGCCCAGGCCGGTTTAAAAACAGTCATCCTTGAAAAAAAAAAAACTGTGGGGGAACCTGTTCATTGCGGAGAATGTCTTTCAGAATATGCCCTTGAAAATTCAGGATTATCATTGCCTGAACATGTTGTTTCAACACGTGTAAAAGGTGTACGCGTAATATTTCCCAATGGATCTGCAAAAAAACTTATTGAAAACGGCTATATACTGCACAAAGAAAAATTTGAGCAATGGATGGTTCAAACAGCCTGCGAAAAAGGGGCAACTCTCCACCTGAATTCCAGAGTAACAAATCTGGCCAGGGATAATGGTGCCTGGGAAATAGAAACTGCTTCAGGGAAAAAATTACAATCAAAAATTTTAATCGATGCATCCGGAGTACTTTCTCTTGCAAACAGACTCCTTAAACTGACAAAACCCTTTAGGACAATTTCCGGATTTCAATATCATGTTGATGGATTTGACACCAATGATTTTATAAATTTTTACCTGTGGCCTGAATTCGTATTTAAAGGATATCTCTGGGTTATTCCCAAGGGGGATAACACCTGTAACGTGGGGCTTATATCGGAAAATTCCTCCGATATTCGGCAAAGACTGGATAATTTTATAAAAACGAATAATTTCAGGATTATCAAGACCAACAGGATTACAGGGGGAAGGCTCCCTGCATCGGGGCCTCTATACGAAACATATGGTGAAGGGTTGATGATAATAGGAGATGCCGCAGGTTTTACAAGCCCTTTATTCGAAGGAGGAACACATCTTGCCGTAAAATCGGGATGCATAGCAGCCCATATTGCAAAAAAAGCAGTGGAGCTTAACAATTTCAGCAAAGAACTCTTCTCATTATATCAAAAAGAATGGAAAAAAAAATTTCCTCCCTATAAAAAACTGTTACGTGGAAAAAAATTATACTTTGATATGCCCAATGACCAGTTAAATTTACTGGCAGGATATATACCAGAAGAGATGGAAGAATTTTCCATACAAAAAAAGATCCGCACAGGCCTTTTAATGCTCCTTCGAAATCCAGGACTTATAAAAAAAGGATCAATACCAATAATGAAGGCTTTTGAATATTCCAGAGCCATATACTATGGATGGTAATCTGAAATGAAAATACCCATTAAAATATTTTTATTTTTATTTTTACTCCTCCTTTCCTCAAAGATTACCACATATGCTGATATATATAAGTATATAGATGCAGCCGGAGTAATCCACTATACAAATATACCCACATCCCCTGGATATAAACTGTACCTTAAAGAATACCCAAAGTATCAGCCTGGTTTATACTTTAACGACAAGTACGATCATTTAATTATTAAGGCCTCAAAAAAACACGGAGTACCCTTTCAACTCTTAAAAGCCGTGATAAAGGCAGAATCTGATTTTAACACAAAAGCTGTATCAAAAGCTGGAGCAATGGGGCTTATGCAGATCATGCCGAAAAATCTTAAATCGTTTAAAATCAACAATCCCTATAACCCTTCCGAAAATATCATGGGGGGAACACGTTATTTAAAAAGCCTTTTGCAGCAATTTTCCTGGAAACTTCCCCTTGCCCTTGCAGCATACAATGCCGGCCCAAATCGCGTTATTCAATATAATGATATTCCCCCATTTAAAGAGACAGAAGAATATGTAAAAAGAGTTATAAGGTATTATAATATACTCAGAAAATAACACCCGGCAGGTGAAAATCTACAGGTTGGAATTAAATCGGCAAATGTAACGAGACCAGGCAGATGTTGAATGGTTTCATGCGAAAGTTAACACCTGATAGCTAACCGCACAGGTCGAAATTGTTTGAACCTGTTAAAAAACGTTAAAAAAGAACCCATCAGAGTTGAACCTGATTATATCATTTTTTGGGTATACCATTGAGTATTTATATTTCTATAAACCTTGATGTCCCAGCCCCACTGTTTCCTTTTAATTTGGCAAAATTCTATTTAATGGAGGATGACTTATGCCCACGGCATTGCCTGAAAAAAAAAAAGCTGTTGAAAACACAATTTCTCAAATAGAACGCCAGTTTGGAAAAGGTTCTATTATGAAGCTTGGCAACAGGACTGCTGAAGATATTCCTACAATTTCAACAGGTTCCCTTGCTCTGGATAAGGCATTAGGCATAGGCGGAATTCCAAGGGGGAGGATTATTGAAATCTATGGACCAGAATCATCGGGGAAGACAACCCTGGCACTTCATGTGGTGGGGAATGCCCAGAAAAATGATGGAATTGCAGCATTTATTGATGCAGAACACGCCCTTGATATTAAATATGCTAAAAAAATAGGTGTTAATTGTGATGAACTCCTGGTTGCACAGCCGGACACAGGGGAGCAGGCCCTTGAAATAACCGATATGCTGGTCAAAAGCGGCGCCATGGATATTCTTGTTATTGATTCTGTTGCGGCCCTTGTCCCAAGAGCAGAAATAGAAGGAGAGATGGGGGATTCCCATATGGGGCTTCAGGCAAGGCTCATGTCCCAGGCTCTCCGTAAACTCGCCGGTTCAATCAGCAAAACAAAAACAACATTGATATTTATAAACCAGATCCGGATGAAAATAGGTGTGGTTTTTGGTAATCCCGAGACAACCACAGGCGGAAATGCCTTAAAGTTTTATTCTTCTGTGAGATTAGATGTCCGCCGTATAGGAGCCATAAAATCGGGGCAGGATATTGTGGGGAACAGGACCAGGGTTAAAGTTGTAAAAAATAAGCTTGCGTCCCCTTTTATGGAGGCTGAATTTGATTTGATGTATGGGGAGGGTATCTCCATGGCAGGGGATCTCCTCGATGTTGGTGTTGAAGCGTGTATTATCGATAAAAGCGGGGCATGGTATTCATATAATGGAGAGCGGATTGGTCAGGGAAGAGAAAATGTAAAAAAATATCTCATGGAAAATTCTGAGCTGAGCAACTCTTTATATCTCAAAGTCAAAGAGGCCATTGGGCTTATAAAAAAAAAAGAAAAAAAGTAACTCTTCAGCCAATATCTACTGTGATATTTGAATCAGTGTAGCTGAACAGTTACGAAAAAAATATTGAAAAAGAATAAAACGGAGTAATTAATGACCGGCAATGAAACACGAAAACGGTTTCTGGAATATTTTGAAACAAAAAAGCACAAAGTTGTAAGGAGCGCATCCCTTGTTCCTCTGGATGACCCCACCCTTCTTTTTACTAATGCTGGCATGGTGCAGTTTAAACGTACATTTTTAGGTGAAGACAAAAAAGACTATTCGCAAGCAGCAACATCCCAGAAATGTGTACGAGCCGGGGGTAAGCATAATGACCTTGAGAACGTGGGATATACAGCACGGCATCATACTTTTTTTGAAATGCTTGGCAATTTCTCTTTTGGAGATTATTTTAAGGAAAAAGCCATTGAATATGCATGGGATCTTCTTTTAAACGTTTTCCGCCTTCCAAAAGAAAAACTTCTTGTTTCAGTCTACAAAGATGATGATGATGCCTATAATATATGGAATAAAAATATGGGGCTCCCCCATGAAAAAATAGTAAGATGCGGTGAAAAGGATAATTTTTGGTCCATGGGGGATACCGGCCCCTGCGGTCCATGCAGCGAGATTCATATTGACAGAGGGGAAGCTTTTGGCTGTTCAAAGTCCGATTGCATGGTGGGCTGTGATTGTGACAGGTATCTCGAAATATGGAACCTGGTTTTTATGCAGTATAACAGAAACAAATCCGGAGAATTAACACCCCTGCCAAAGCCGAGTATCGATACAGGTATGGGCCTGGAACGTCTTTGCGCAATTATTCAAAATGTACCCACCAATTATGAAACCGATTTTTTTATACCTATAATTAATACAATCGAATCATTGTCTGAAACAGGATATGGGAGTTCTCCCCAAACCGACGTCTCCATGAAAGTAATAGCAGATCATACCCGGGCTACTGCTTTTCTCATATGCGACGGAGTCTTGCCTTCAAATGAAGGGAGGGGATATGTGCTGCGAAGGATCATGCGCCGCGCCATACGATATGGCAGGAACATAGGCCTTACGCGTCCCTTTCTCAATACAACTGCACAGACACTTTTTAATATTATGAAACCTGCATATCCTGAGCTTCTGGACGCAAAAGCTTTTATAATGAAAATTATTGAAAATGAAGAAATTCAGTTCTCCAAAACTTTAGATAACGGGTTAAGGCTGTTAAATGATACACTTGCAGAACTAAAGGCCGGGGGGGAGACCACCGTTCCCGGTGAAATAATATTTAAGCTTTATGATACATTCGGTTTTCCAGTCGATATTGTGCGGGATGTTGTCAGGGACGAAAATATGACCCTTGATATGAACGCCTTTGATAAATCGATGAAAGAGCAGCGGTTAAAATCAAAATCTGCTGCTGTTTTTACGCAAACAGGAGATGCTTATAAAAAGCTCTCTTCCCATGGGGTAAAGTCCAAATTTACGGGATATGACAATTTTTCCTGTAGCTCGAAAATTTTTCTCCTTATAAAAGACGGCGCAGAGGCCACTGAAGCTTCGCCGGGACAGGATATTGAAATAGTCACAGAATCAACCCCTTTTTATGGAGAGTCTGGCGGACAGACTGGCGATACAGGAAAAATAAAAGGGGCTGGTTTTGAAATTGAAATTTTTAATACCATTAAAAATCCCTCGGGAATTATAATTCATAAAGGTAAGGTAGTATCTGGAAGAGTAAAAACAGGGGGAGAAGCTTTTCTTGAGGTTGATCAGGCAAGGCGCACAGATATAGCGCGTAATCATACTGCCACCCATATTCTTCACGGGGTTTTGCAAAATATTTTAGGGGATCATGTAAAACAGGCAGGATCTCATGTGGCCCATGACAGACTCCGTTTTGATTTTACCCATTTTTCCAGAATCAGCATAAAGGAGCTCAATAAAATAGAAGCCCTTGTCAACAGCAGGATAAGAGAGAATATTCCTGTTACGATTCAGGAAATGAGCATGGAAGAGGCAAAAAAAACCGGAGCAACAGCCCTTTTTGAAGAAAAATATGGGGAGAGGGTAAGGGTTGTATCAATTTCTTCCTTTAGCAGGGAACTTTGTGGAGGAACACATCTTTGCTCCACAGGCCAGACAGGTCTTTTTAAAATTATTCAGGAATCGAGCGTTGCCTCCGGCGTGAGGAGAATTGAAGCATTAACAGGTGCTGCTGCTTTACTATACGTCCAGAAAACAGAAAAAATAGTTCACGGCACAGCGCAGCTCATAAAAGAAAAACCTGAAAAAATCATTGAAAGAATAAAAAAAAACCTTTCTGATTTTAAATCTCTGGAAAAAGAAGTTGATAGATTAAAAGGAGAAATAGGACGTCTAAAATCTGAATCAGAAGAAGATGAAATAAAACAGATAAATGGTGTTAAGCTGATAATAAAAAAAGTTTCAGTTGATACTCCAGCAGCCTTAAGATCTCTGGCTGATCAGTTAAAAGATAAAATCGGTTCAGGAATATTTGTTCTGGGGGCAATCTCTGGATCAAAAGTACTTCTTCTGACCATTGTCACAAAAAATCTGACCGGCAAATATCATGCAGGAAAAATAGTAAAGGAAGTCGCCGCTCTGGTCGGCGGGGGAGGAGGGGGTCGTCCGGATATGGCGCAGGCAGGGGGTACAAAACCTGAAAATCTTGATATGGCTCTGGAAAAGGTGTCTGATATTGTCGCTGCGGTCAATTAGAGACAGAAGTGTCCGTTTGGAATCTTGCGTGGAGGAAGTTTAATTATGTTTTGCAATTTCCTAACCAGACACCACTGAATTAGAAAAGGATATTTATGATAAAAAAAGATTTAAGAACAGGTTTTATTGGTGCAGGGAATATGTGTGAAGCAATTGTTGGTGCAATGGTTAAATCCGGCCTTTTTCATCCATCGATGATACTGGTAAGTGATATCGACAAAAAACGTCTCGACCTTTTTGAAAATCTCTACGCTGTAACTGCAATGGATGATAACTTTAAGCTTTTCCTGGAATCGGATGTTGTTATAATTGCGGTAAAGCCTCAACAGGTAAGTGAGGTTCTCCTTGCGATTTTAAAACAGAATAATTTTGAGCTGACAAAAAGAAAATTGATTATATCAATTGCCGCAGGATATTCCACTAAAAAAATTGAAAATATTTTTTATCCCTGTATAGATGAAAACTCAAGGTCCAGCCTCCCCATAATAAGAGTAATGCCCAATACCCCTGCCCTGGCCATGGCAGGTATGTCAGGAATTTGTATGAATAAATTTACCACGGATGAGGATGCTGCTCTTGCCAGAAAAATCCTGGAGACCACCGGAAAAGTTCTGGAATTTAAAGAAGAGGATTTTGATGGAATAACCGCTCTTTCCGGGTCGGGTCCTGCATATGTATTTTATCTGATAGAATCAATGATAAAAGGGGGAGTTGAAGCCGGCCTTGATTATGATAAAGCCTTTGTACTGGCCATGGAAACTGTTAAGGGGGCCACCGCACTTTTGGAGCAGATGGGTGAAGCCCCTGAAGTTTTACGCAAAAAAGTAACCTCCCCAGGGGGAACCACTGAAGCTGCAATAAAGGTTTTTGATGATAATATGGTCAAACAAAATATTGTTAAGGGAATTCTGGCTGCGGCAAATCGTTCCAGGGAACTTGG
>DAOWMW010000171.1 GCA_030642865.1 Desulfobacteraceae bacterium | reverse complement strand
GTCAAAAAAAGTATTTTTGTTATTCCTGCGTCTGCCCGGGATAGCGGTCATGTGCTCACTGAAATCCAGTATTTTTCATATAGTTGCAGCTAATATCGATTTTAATTTTTATTTATTTCATTTAAGTGACGACTTTTTTAAGAGACAGTAAATATTAATATTACAAAAATATACTATAAAATAACAAATCTGTAATGTTTTTCAACAATAAAATTTTCAAAAAGACTAATCGTGAGATAACGCTCTGAAAATATATGGATAGTTTTTTGGCATACAGTTTGCTTTTTTAAATGGAAACACAATAAAAAAGAAGATAGATTCAGTAGCGGTGATAACTTCTCAATAAGTTGGGATAAGCGTTATATGAATTCGCAGTCAGGTTATTAATCACAACAGCGTTTTATGGGATAGCCGTGCATTTAGTGTTAAGATTTTGTTTGTTCATTGAAGCATACACCCATTGAATGTCAGGTTCAGGTGTTGGCTTATCGTTATTTTTCAAATATGTAGCCAGCACCTAAAAGCTACGCAAACCATAGCTGAGAAGCTACACTGATGACGAATTTAAAACCATTAATTATATAATTTTGATGAACAATATTTTTTAGGGTAACCATGAAAGAAAAGCTATCATTAATATTGCAAGAAAAACGGGATCGGTTGATATCTGACTTTATAGACGGAAACGAGCATAATTTTATTGAAAAGCATACCAGCCTTTTTGATGAATATTTTTGTGACAGTTTTGAAAGAAGTCTGGCAGGCCAAAAAATGAATATCAGCAAAAACCCATATGCGATCATAGCTTTGGGAGGCTATGGAAGGGGGGAGCAATGTCTGTTCTCCGATATAGATATGCTGCTTCTTTTCAGCAAAAAAAATTCCGCAAAAGCAAAGGAGCTTGTCAGAGAGATAATTTATCCCCTTTGGGATATAGGCATGGATGTGAGTCATGCCACTATGACGGTTTCGGAATCGGTAAGGCTTGCCAATACTGATTTTGAAACCCTTACATCCATGCTGGATAGTCGTTTTATTTGTGGCAAGTCTGATATTTATTTTGAATTAAGAGAAAGGCTGAGGGTAAAAATAAATTCTTTTCGAAAAGGGAAACTGATATCAAAGCTAATTGATACGAGTAAAGACAGGCACTTAAGGTTTGGTGACTCTTCATATCTTCTTGAACCTAATTTAAAGGACGGCCAGGGAGGGCTAAGAGATTATCATACTATTTTGTGGCTTGCCAGAATAAAATCTGATCTTGTTTCTCCAAGGGAGCTTGAATATAACGGTTATTTTTCACAGCAGGAATTTGAAGGTTTAACCAGTGCTGTTGAGTATTTATGGGATATCAGATGCAGGTTGCATTATATGGCAAAAAGAAAGTGTGATCAGCTTTATTTTGAGTATCAGACCCGACTGGCAAAGGATTTAAGCGCTAAAAATGAAAACGGAAAAAAACCTGTGGAAGTTTTTTTGGGGAATCTTCACAAACGTATGGAGTTTATAAAACAGCTTCATTTAATGGTTATGTCTGAAATAGGGCATTCCAGGAAATCCGGGCTGAAAGGTATGCTTAAGGGGAAGTCGGGTGGCATAAAGGGGTTGATTGTTTTAAGGGGGAGGCTCTTTTTTTCTTCCTCTGAAGCGATTGTAAAAAAACCCTTTCTTCTGGCAGAGATATTTAGAAAAAGTTCTGAACTCAGGATTCCGATCAGCGCTGAGGCAAGGCGTATAATAGAGGATTTTTCCTTTTTAATCGATGATGATTTCAAATTTAATCCTAAGGTAATTGATGCCTTTGAGTATGTTCTAACCATACCTGAATCAGAGATTAACGGGTTAAATGATATGCTTAGCACAGGTTTTTTAGGGTCTTTCATACCTGAATTCAAGAATATTATTAATAGAATCCAATATAATCAGTATCATATTTATCCGGTTGCAAGGCATTCTTTGCATACTGTTCTTACTATTAAAAATTTTGCAAACAGGGCGTCTTCCGATTATGACCATTTGTATCACAAACTTTACAAAGAATTGTCCGGGAAAAAGAAGATACTTCTATGGGCAGCTCTTCTTCATGATATCGGTAAGGGAGATCATGGAAAAGGGCATTCTGAGCGGGGAGCCTTAATCGCCGGCAAAATTTTGTCAGGGATGGGGTTTGATTCTGACTTTGTAGATACGATTGCTTTTTTGGTGAGGGAGCATCTTTTTTTTGTAAAGATCGCTACAAGGCGGGATATAAATGATGAAGAGACATCAATTCTGTGTGCCAGAAAAATAAAGGATGTCAACTTGCTGAAAATGCTTTATCTTCTCACGGTGGCGGATTCGATGTCAACAGGTCCCAAGGCCTGGAATGACTGGACTAAAGTTTTGTTGCAGGATCTTTTTTTAAAGGTCATGAATCAGCTGGAAGGAGGGGAGTTTACTGACAGCAAAGCGGTTCAATCCCCTGAGGATAAAAAAAAGGAGATTTTTTCACTGGCTCATGGAAAATGTCCTTTTTGCGAAACGGAAAAAGTTTTTGAGATACTGTCTCCCAGATACCTGCTACACACAAGTTGTGAAGATATTGTTTGGCATATGGGGTTGTACGCTAAACTCGGCAAAGGTGAATTAGTCTGGGATGTGGCAAAAGAAGGGGATGCCGATATAAGGACCGTGACTTTGTGTGCCAGGAACAGGCCCGGACTTTTTTCTAAAATTTCCGGAGTGTTTGCGTTAAACGGACTTGATGTATTTGATGCCCGGATATACACATGGAAAAATGATATAGCACTTGATATATTCAGGGTAACACCCCCTGTGGACAGGATATTTGAAAAGCGGAAATGGGCAAAGATGAAAGAAGATCTGTCGGCCGCTATCATGGGAACGTTTGATCTTGATGATGCCTTGAATAAGATGGAGCCGCTTCATAAGGAAAAAAAAATCCATGATACAGATAGCGCTACGCGTGTTGTAGTAGATAATAAGAGTTCCAGTTTTTTTACAATTATCGAGGTCTTTGCAAATGATTTTACCGGGCTTTTATTCAAGATCACAAATCAATTATACAAAAATGATTTGGATGTGCTGGTGGCAAAGATTTCAACAAAAGTGGATCAAGCTGTTGATGCATTTTATGTAAGGGATCTGGACGGTCAGAAAATGGACGATAAAAAAAAGGTTGAGAATTTGATAAGAGATATAACTGATGTAATAAAATAGGATTATCGTTCATCAGGAACGGGGACGAAATAACTTCCACAAGTAGGCATCACAGCTTCAGGCCATGTATTCATTACGCAGACATCAGCTAAGCTTTTGCCTTAAGGCAGTTATTGGTTGTGCAAAAATACAAAACTGTAATTTTTGCGTAGGAAATATTACAGTTTTGTATTTTCTTTTGTTTTTGATTTTAACATAAAATTTATCATAATAATATGACATATAGCGCCCAAATAAAAATCTTGTTAATCAAAATAAAACAAAGTGTTATTATATATTTATTTAAATGAAGTTTATAGCAGTCAGGTATTAGCGCTTAGCGTTAAAAGAAAAATACAGCATTAAAAGCTAATACTTAACATTTAACACCTAAAAGCTAATCGCTCTAAATCCCCGTTTAAAAAATCTGAAATTACTTATTTTATCAACATGATAGATAGTTTTCATCCAAATACTGTAAAGGTATAAGCCATGTGGCACGTATAATGCTAAAATGAATTAATTATTAATTTTTTAATGGTAATTAAAGAGAATTTATGGATTTGAATAATAAAAGGAGGAGATTTATTTTGCACAAGAAGCTTTTGATTTTCGTTTTTGCTGTAATTTATACTCTTATGCCTTGCATGGCTCGTGCTGCGGAAGCCCAGGGAATTGATACGGGAATAACCTGCTGGATGCTTACATCAACTGCTTTGGTTCTTTTTATGATTCCGGGACTTGCCATGTTTTACGGAGGGCTGGTAAGATCCAAAAATGTGCTTGGCACGATGATGCATAGCTTTGCGGCCATGGCTGTTATTGGTCTGCTTTGGGTCATTTGTGGATATTCCATGACATTCGGCAAAAGTATTATGGGTGGTTTTATAGGATGGAATAATGATTATTTTTTCTTACAGGGGATAGACAACAACATCATAGATGGAGTGCCTGAGTATATTATTGCCATGTTCC
>DAOWMW010000242.1 GCA_030642865.1 Desulfobacteraceae bacterium | reverse complement strand
GGAAGACCTGGAAAGGCATGGTAAAAAAGATGGTGACCTGGGAACTGAGTTTGACCTCTGGTACACATATAAATATAATAAATATGTGAAAATTAAAGTTGATTGCGGGTATCTCCTGGCCGGAAACGGGGCTGATCTGTTGACTGCCAGTGACGATGCCGGTGATGTTCTCAAAATAGCTACTGGCGTTCAATTTAAATTCTAGCATATAGATTGTCACATAAATAATTTCATTGCATTATCGGTGGTCGGAGTATTACAATACTCCTTACTCCTTCTTGCCCTGTGCAAAATTTTAAAATCGGGTTATTCTCTGACAATTCATCTATAAATATTATGGTCTTGTAGCAGCTTTTTTACAAGACCATATATTTTATATTTTAGGGATAATTATTTGACAGTTTTATTAAATATTATAAAATCAAAAATATTACGCGTACTCTTTTTAAGCGTTATTTTCATCATCCCGGCGTATGCCGGCACAATTCCGATTGACAGGCTTGTTAAGGAGCTTAAGGTGGTGGATGCCACTTTGATCAGCTTCCCCAATGGGCTTTTTTTTATAAATAAAGGATCTTCAAGCGGGGTTCGCAAGGGAGAGCTATGGACTATATTCAGTGCTGGTGATCCTGTTGAGGATCCCGCCACCGGAAAAAGTCTCGGATTTTTTCAAATTCCCATTGGAGAAGCAAAAATAACCAGTATTGCTGAAAATTTCTCCCAAGTATCAATTAAACTGCTGGACAAGTCAAAAAAAATCAAGTCCGGAATGGCTGCAAAGCGTTTTGATAAGGTCGATATCCTTTTTCAGGATTCAGACGGATTGCATTTTTCTGATTATGAAATTCTCAGAACAAAATTACCCAATTTGAACTGGAAAGCTTATCTGGATGACGAAAACAAATTTAAAGATTCCGGTACATACAGAGGTATCCTGGTTACCGTCCTTAAAGACAGATTGACCCTCTGGTGTGCCGGTGAAGTACTCGCCGTTTGTGAACTGGAAGAAAAGCCCTTATCTTCCATTCATTACCTGGGGACAGATTCTCTTCAAAGTAAAGCACCCCATATCATACCTGAACAGTTGCTGCTGCCTGGAATCAGAACTCCTGGTTTAAGCAGAGAAGCAGCTCTCCAGTCCTATGATTTTGTTACAACATTTAATGAATTGATATATAATTTCAAAATATGTACAATTAATGATGAACCGTATTACATTTATTTAACCAAACAAGCCCTTTACGCTCAAAGGACAGATGGCTCAAAGCGATTTCAATATACTTATGATGGCTTTGGGGATGTAGTGGGTGCCTCCCTGGGGGAGGATGGATTAATTGCTCTTAACATTCTGGTTCAATACAAGGGGATGGAATCCCAGGTTCTCAGATTTGAAAACAACAAATTTAATCTTATCGCCGATAATATTCATTATATCCTCGGATTTTTTGACATGGACGGCAATGGAGACTCAGAATCCCTGATAGGTCAGGAGTATAATCAGGAAAATTTTTATGGTATTAATACCTCTCTTTTTAAAATAGAAAAAAATAGCATAAAAAGAATGGAAAAACTTTTTTTGCCATCAGGTTTTGAGCTCTTTGGTTCTTTTTTGACTGACCTGGATGGCAATGGCAAAAATGAAGTCGGTTTTTACAACTCTGGCTCTATCCTTAATATTTATGAAGACGGGGAAAAAAAATGGAGCTTTTCCTCACCCATGGGAGGCTCCCTGCAATCATTTTCTATTAGTCTTTCTGACGATGAGGCAATTTTAAGGGATATTTTTGTATGGAGCGAACCGGCTGTAATTGACATGGGAGATAAAAAAGGCCTGGCACTGGTAACAAATCAATCCAGGCTCATAAGTAGAATAGTGGGTGGAAATCCTGATACAGGGGGGGTAGGTATTCTCCTGGCAGACAAAAACGGGAAATTTTTTTTAAATTCCATTGATATTAATTTCCAGGGCCCTGTTCAATCTGTTTTTTTCTATAACGGTATGCTTTACTGCCTTGTTATAGAAGGTAATTTTTTTTCTAAAATCACAAAAAGTCACTTAATCACCTTTTCTCTGGATTCATTTATAGCCGCCTTAAATCAAAAGGCTACTGACGTAAAAAATAATCAATAGGTTATCTTCCCATATGGTACGGGTAAATTACTCATATGATATAGTAACCATTCAAAGGAATCATTTTATTGCTTCATCCCGAATTAGTCTGAAATTCTCGCAAGACAGGTTCTGCCTTTCATAGAGAATTCAGACTAATCCGCGATGAGCCCTTTTTTGCCAGAAAAAATGTTAAAATTCACAAGAAAGAGATGCATAAAAAAATCTTCCAGGTTCATATATAATTGCCTGGTTAGCGCCTGAACCGGAAGCAACATCCCACTCATATGAATTTGCCACAGCATAATGCCTGTTAAAAATATTTTCAACACCAACATTTAGTGTCAATATTTTGTAATTCCAGCCTCCCCTGAAATTAACAACATCCCAGCCTGACAATCTTTTTTCGCCAGCATCAACATCAACATTGTCAACCTTTTTAGAGTGAATCCATTCTAATGTTCCAAAAAGCATTTGAGTGTCATAGTGCAACGCAAGTTTGGTTTTAAGCGGTGGAATTTCGGCAAGATCATTATCATTATTATACTCAGGCATGGAGTCTTTTTTGCCACGTTGCCAGGCCGCCGCAGTTTCCACGGAAAAATTGGATATAATATCTACAATTATTTTCACGTCAGCACCGTAGATGCAGGCATCAATATTTGTCCAGGTTTGATGGGAATCGGCAGTCTGCTTTCCCTGTTGATAAATATAGTCCTCAAGGTCACTGTAAAATGCCTTTGTTCTGAAATTAAATATTCGGCCTGTTAACTGAAAACCGAGGTCAAACTCTCTATTCTTTGTGGGATCCAAATCCGGGTTTCCATGAAAATAAGGGCTGGGAGATTGAAAATACCGTTCAACAGACGTCGGAGTGCGAACACTTTGACCAATTCCTCCAAAAAGAAACGCATTATCCATC
>DAOWMW010000284.1 GCA_030642865.1 Desulfobacteraceae bacterium | reverse complement strand
GGCGTTGAGGTACCAAACACGGAACTGACGAGAGTTGCTTCCGACCATTTACCCCTGACCGTCGAAATTCGAATCCCCAAGCTTTTATGAAATTAGCATACTGGGGTATCTACTTGACTCAACCAGCCACAACATGTAATGTTTTTATATGAAAGAACTGCTTTGGATACAATATGTTGTAGCTGGATCGGATTTTATACACAACCAAGCAGGTTTTATAAAAAGGTAAAAATACCGTCGTCAATCAACTTAGGTTGAATGTTGTGGTCTCTATAGACCGCTTTTTAGAGGAAGATGATTAAAAGGAGGTGAGTAAAATGCCAAGAGGAAAGAGAACCCATCAGTTGGGCAGCTCCTGTTTTGAAAAGAAAATATCCTAAGTGTGGAACGGCCATGACATGAAAATAGATTGTGTGATTTGAATGAAAGTAAAATCACATGAATTTTTAAAATTATCAAAGGAGAAAAAAATGAAGGAAGTTGAAGCTATGATAGAAATAAAGAAGATTCTATTCCCATTGGATTTGACAGAAAATTCGTCAAAAATTCTGCCTTATGTGTTGTCGATGTCTGAGAAATACGACAGCATGATTTACTTGTTTCATGTAGTACAGGATCTTAATAGATGGGGTAAGCTCTATGTTCCCCATCCTTCTATGGATATTTTCCAAAAAGAAGCCAATGAGGCTGCTAAGAAAGCCATGGACAAAATTTGTGAAAATAAGTTGCAAGGCTGCCCCAATTTTCAAAAAAAGATCGTTTCCGGAGATCCGGCCACAGAAATCTTAAAAATTATTGATTCAGAGGGGATAGATATGGTGATTATGGGAACACATGGTCGTAAAGGATTGGAGCACACGATATTTGGGAGTGTAGCCGAAAATGTGGTGAGGAAGTCATCTGCTCCTGTGTTGATTATTAATCCTTATAAATTCTAATAATCGGTTAGCTGAATCAGGGAAAAAACATGGAACTTATTTCCATCTTCAAACACGCTTTAATGATCAGTTTTTTTGTATTTGTAATGATGCTGTTTGTCGATTTTATTGATATGGTTAGCAATGGTCGTATGTCAGGCATTATCAAAGGCGGCCCGTGGTGGCAATATCCTTGCTTAATTTTTTTCCTGGTTTTTTTATCAGCATTTTTGACCACAGGCATACGCCGCTGTATTTTTCGGATTAAAATCAATTTTTCAACGCAGAAATTGGATAAACTGGCGTTTTGCATGCGCCTGTCGACATTTCCAAATTGATTTTTTAATAAATAATATCAATAAAATAAACAATGCGTTACTGTTTTAGTGAGTTGCTCCACAACCCATGGATATTACAGTATGCCAGGGCATGGAAAGACTGAAAATCCTTAATATCATTAATCTGAAAACGGACATTCGGATTGGAGTAAACAGGACTGCAAGCGGTACGACCGATGTTGATCACCTGATCGTTGTCCTTTTTTATTCCATAAAGTTCGATCCAGGAGATATGATGATCAGGTGTGTTGGGATGGGGAGTCTCATGGCCCACCACTACACGTACGATATCCCTGTTCGCCCTGTGTCCTTTAGTAATTTCCATGTGGGGAATATGTTTCTCCTTGCCCTCATCCTTTTCTGTTTTAATAATCTCTGCAAAATTCATTTTAATCTCCTTTCTTAAATCTAAAAAATGTAATAACCACGGGCATAAATATTTTTTTATCACTATAGAATTGACATACAGTATCATTACAAATACAAAAAAAAGCTGATCATTAAAGCGTGTTTGAAGACAGGAAAAAATTCCATGGTTTTCTCCTGATTCTGAATGAGCAATAACTATGTTGCTGAAGACAGGGCTCTTTCTTGTCTAAAAAAGAAAACCCTGTCCACTGGTAAATGTTAAAAGAATCTGTTTCTTTCAGGGTCAAATTGTTAAAACAGCTTTTATCCCCTCGTCATGGCGGCTCCGCATTTAGGGCATTTCTGATCATAACAGGGGCTGCCCAACTGATGGGATGCTTTTTCACCACAACTGGGACAAATGCAAATACCTCCCGGTCCTGCTGCAAAACCTCCTCCTCTGCCTTGCCCTGTGCCTGTGCCTCTACCTGTTCCAGGTCCCTGACCTTTTGGTCCTGTTCTATCTCCTCTTGGCATTTTACTCACCTCCTTTTTTTTTTTACATGCATATTAGCTAAAAACAAGTTTACAGTCAAATAATTGTATATAACATTTTAGTATAATATTTTTTTATCCACCCAATTGAGTAGTTTGATTGCGTCAAAATAACATTGCACTCTTAATTCGACCCGATAATTATTTTGTTTTTCACCGTATTCGGTTTGTCGAGATCCAACAATGTATCCCCCTTTCAACCTTAACTCCAGATTCGTGATACCGGTGTATAGAAGCTCTGGAGAAATGGAACAGCTTTCATCATTTATATTGTATATCCCGGTAATTGATGGCGTGAAATAAAGGATATCAAAGGGTTCTTTCTGACTGATACGCAGGTAAAGATAATCC
>DAOWMW010000106.1 GCA_030642865.1 Desulfobacteraceae bacterium | reverse complement strand
TTTACTTATGGAACATTCATTTTTCCCTAATTTTTCAACAGCATCATAACCGAGTTCATTTCTTTTTAAAAGGCTGTCAAGCAAGACTCCGTTATTTATCAGGGGTGTACCCATGTCAGCCAGGTAAACATTAACTTCCCGAGATGGCTTTACTATTATTTTCTTAACCCTTTTTATCTCCTTTGCTATTTGTTCTTTTTTTTCTTTTAAACCCTTTATTGTATAATCATCAATAAGACCTATCCGGTGCCCAGCCTCCATTAATCTTAAATCTGCATTATCCTCCCTGAGCATTAGACGATATTCAGCCCTGGAGGTAAACATCCTGTAAGGTTCCTTTGTTCCCCTTGTGACAAGATCGTCTATCATCACCCCCATATATGCCTGGGATCTATCTAAAATAAAAGGGGGCCTTTTCTGAACTGCAGAGGCAGCATTAATTCCAGCCCATATCCCCTGGGCAGCAGCCTCTTCATACCCTGAAGTACCATTAATCTGTCCAGCCAAAAACAGACCGAAAACAGATTTTGACTCAAGGGTCTGTTTAAGCTGCAGGGGATTCACATAATCATATTCTATGGCATACGCCGGTCTCATGATTTCCGCTTCTTCGAGTCCATTTACAGACCTCACCAGCTTGATCTGAATTTCCATGGAAAAACTGTTTCCAAGACCACTTGCATATATTTCTTGTGTATCAATACCTTCAGGTTCAAGAATTACCTGGTGCCGGTCTTTATCCGGAAACCTGACCACCTTATCTTCCAGAGAAGGGCAATATCTTGCAGGGGTACCCTTAATAATTCCCCCGTGCAGGGCACTGTGTTTGAGATTATTCCGCACCACCCCGTGGGTTATGTCGCTGGTATACCCGATATAGCTGGGAGCCTCGGGCAAAATAAGAGCTTTAGTTGAAAAGGAGAATGGAACAGGTTCAGCATCTGAATCCTGCTTTAAAAATTTTGTAAAATCTATACTCGATCTTTTAAGTCTGGGGGGGGTCCCTGTTTTCATTCTCCCAAGGATAAAACCAAGCTTTTTCAACTGCCGGGGAAGTTCACAGGAAGCAAACTCACCCGCTCTCCCCGCTGTTATGGAAGTATTACCCATATGAACAAGACCACTTAAAAATGTACCTGTTGCCAGGACAACAGCTTTTGCCTGATACCCAAAACCTGTTTGATCAATTACCCCTTTAATTCCACCATCTTCAACTATAATCTCCTCAATCATCGCCTGCTTGAGGTCAAGATTATCCTGTTTTTCAAGAACAGATTTCATTGCCAGATGATAACGGGCTTTATCGTTTTGAGTTCTGGATGATCTTACAGCGGGTCCTTTTTTTGTATTTAAAAGCTTGTACTGAATAGCTGTTTTATCGGCGATTTTCGCCATTTCGCCACCCAGGGCATCTATTTCTTTTACAAGCTGCCCCTTTGCCATCCCCCCTATGGAGGGACTGCAGGGCATTGCTGCCACCTTGTCAAGATCAATGGCGAACAACAAAGAAGAACACCCCATTCTTGCACAGGCAAGAGCGGCCTCACAGCCGGCGTGGCCTGCACCAATAATTATAATGTCATATTTTTTTTGTATAAAAGCCATAAAAAAGTTGCCTTTATTTTGATTAAATTCACGTTTCACTTGTTTAAATATTATTTTTGAAAATTAAAAAATAGCAGCAAAACAGATTAAATCAAAAACAATCCATGCAATTTGCCGGATTAGGGCCAAAATCACTCTTTAATCACCCATAACTGTTTGTAATCATTAAAAATAAAAATAGACTTTCCCCTGTCTTAATATGTATAATAATTTCAAACAGATAAAGAGGCATAATTTGGCAGAGTCAGGAGTTAATTCAGTAAAAACAGAACCCATTGATTTTGTCCCAATTCTGCAATGCTACTTTAAACGGTATGGTATTGCAAAAATAATATTGATGTTCCACGCCGAAAAATCCTTGCACATGGTGAAGCGGCGGTGGCTATGATAACAATAAAATATCCAGCAGTATTGATATTACCTTTGGCTACAGCAAAAAACATAGACAAAATTTAAAACAAATGGTAGTATTTGACGACAGCTGTCCTTTTCGCCATATCTGCGTCTGACTAAAATTTGAACCCTCTCAGGATCGTGAATTTATTTCATCCACAATCCTAATGCTCAATCTCTTCCTGCGGCTAAAATTTTTGTTTTCCTTGATTTGAAGAAAAAATTCTGATTTTTGTTCGGAGACTATTTAACGATATTTTAACGTAAAGTTATTATTCAAAAAATATTTTTCTGGTAACATAGACCCCGAAATTTGAATTTGACTCTTTTTTTATTTTTTATGTAAAAAACACATCCAGCTATTTGAAATAATCACATAGCATAAAAATTGCTTATGTCCGGTTTTTCTAATGCTTTACACTATAAGGATCGTGAATTTATTTCATCCCCAATCCTAATGTAAATTGCTTTAAAATATCACTAAAAAACATTATTAGCAACAAAAATTTACATTAAATAGAAAAAATATTTAAAATTAAGTATGTTGTATTTAAAAATGTCCATTTTTTTTAATCAATCTTTTTATTTGTATGTGTCCAATAAATTATTGTATACCAGTTAAAAGATGTGAAAAATAAGGCTCGTATTTTATTCAATTTATGACTTCCGATGTCTGATCTTAAGATCTATACTTACAAAACTAATGAATAACAGATATAATGATTTAAATTCCTATTTCAGAAAAACTTTTGGATGCAGGGTACAGAAAATTTCTATTGATGCAGGATTTTCATGCCCCAACAGAGACGGATCAATTTCGACTGACGGATGTATATTCTGCAATCAAAAGGGCTCCGGCACAGGAGCTTATGCAAAGGACTGACAATATCAGAGCAGATATTAAATGGTAAAAAATTTATCGCAAGGCGATATAAGGCTAAAAAATTCCTGGCTTATTTCCAGGCCTTTTCCAATACCTATGCTCCCTGCAGCCACCTGAAAAAAATATATGATGAAGCTTTGCAGCAAGATAAAATAGTAGGGCTTTCCCTGGGGACAAGGCCTGACTGTGTTGATGAATCTGTGTTGAATCTTCTCCAGGAATATGCCAGAGACTATCTTGTATGGATAGAATATGGTCTCCAGTCTGTTCATGATGAAACCCTGTTAAAAATAAACAGGGGACATAATTTTAAAACCTTTGCAAAAGCGGTGGAGGCAACAAAAAACAGGGGGATTAAAATCTGCGCCCATGTTATTCTGGGGCTTCCCGGAGAAAGCAGAGATCATATGCTGAAAACTGCTAAAATTCTATCTAAAATGGGAATAGATGGAATTAAAATTCATCTTTTATATGTAATAAAAGGGACAAAATTAGAAACTCTTTATAATTCAGGAAAGTACAAATGTCTTGATCTGGAGGAATACGCAACCATTGTCTGTGATTTTCTTGAGATTATACCACCCGGCATAGTAATTCAGCGGCTTACTGGTGACCCTCACCCCGACGAGCTGGTGGCTCCGGCCTGGTCCCTTAATAGAAACACCACATTTAAACTTATTAAAGAGATCCTGGAAAAAAGGGATTCCTGGCAAGGAAAATTTACACCATGAAAATATTACTGACAAACGATGATGGAATATGGGCAGAGGGACTTTTGGCACTTTACAACAGGTTCAGGGAAAATCACGATGTAACAGTGGTTGCTCCTGACAGGGAAAGGAGCGCAGTGAGCCACGCAATTACTTTGAAAACACCCCTGCGCGTTGAAAAAGTTTCTTTAAACAACGGGGATAAAGGGTATGCTGTCAACGGAACCCCTGCGGACTGTATAAAACTGAGTATTATGGAACTGCTGGATTCAAAACCTGATATGATTATTTCAGGAATAAATCCAGGTGCCAACGTGGGAATAAATGTTAATTATTCAGGGACAGTTGCAGCGGCAAGGGAAGCAGCCTTATACGATATACCCTCTTTGGCGATTTCCATAGACGGCTTTAAATCCAAATACTATGAAGAAGCTTCTATTTTTACAGAAACCCTCTCAGCTAAAATAATAGAGAATGGCCTTCCCCCAAAGACTTTCCTCAACGTTAACATCCCCGACATCCCCGCCGAACAAACAGCAGGGGTTATAATAGGAAAACAATCCCTTTTACCCCTTGACGAGGCTTTTGAAAAAAGAAACGATCCCAGGGAGTATCCGTATTTCTGGCATTCCTGTGATTTGCCAAAAACCGGCAATAACCTGGAGCTTGACCAGTCAATAATTTTTAACAATTATATTTCCATAACTCCCATCAGGTGTGATACAACAGCGCATGGATTTATTGAAGAGTTAAAGGGTTGGAATATTTAAATTTTAGTTGTAGGGGCAATCCCTTGTGGTTGCCCTGGAAAAACGGGAATATCGCCAGCAGGGGCAATCCCCCCGTGGTTGCCTTGGGAAAAGCGGAAATATTTAAAATTTTATACATATGAAAAAACAATTTATAGACAAATTTATACAGGGTGACTCGGTGGATGATATTTTTATCCTTTCAGAAAAAAAGATTTCCCAAAAAAAGGATGGAAATAATTTTTTAACCATAACCATTTCGGACAAAACTGGAACAGCTAAAGGTGTAAAATGGGATAATGTTGATGAATTAACCAACAAAATATCCAGAGGCGATTTAATCAATATTAAGGGGAGTATTTCCGAATATAACGGTGCATTACAGGTTATTGCCAAAACAATAGAGCCCTGCCCCATGGACGATGTTGACCCTTCGGATTTTCTTCCTGCTACACAGCATGACATCAACAGCATGTTTAACCGGCTTTTACAAATAATAGAATCGATTAAAACCGTTTATTATAAAAAACTTCTGAACCTGTTTTTCCATGATGAAAAATTTGCAATGCAGTTTAAAACCGCCCCCGCAGGAAAAAAGATGCACCACGCATATATTGGGGGATTGCTGGAACATTCCTTATCTGTCGCGGTTATGGCAACAAAAATTGGAAGCCATTACAGCGGAATCGATACAGATATCCTTATAACAGGCGCAATACTCCATGATCTGGGCAAAATAAAAGAATTTACATACAAAACCAGCATAGATTATTCCGACGAAGGCCGACTTTTAAGTCACATCGTTATAGGGGTCGAGATGATAAATGAAAAAATTGTTCAGATTAATGATTTTCCCGAAGAAAAGGCTCTTCTCCTTAAGCATATGATTGTTAGTCACCATGGACAAAGAGCGTTTGGTTCGCCTGAGCCGCCTAAAACCATAGAGGCTGTAATTCTTAACCATATAGATGAAATAGATTCCAAGGTAAATGGAATACGGCATTTCATGGAAAAAGAAGGCCCCAATGAAACATGGACATCCTACCACAGACTTTGGGAACGGTATTTTTATATTGGCAAAAAAACAACTTAAAAATATCAGCAGTGGCCGGTTAGAATCTTGCGAGGGGAAAGTTTAATTGTTCTTGTGCCCGTCTTCTGTGTTGCATCAATGGCCAAAATTGCGTAGGGGCATC
>DAOWMW010000136.1 GCA_030642865.1 Desulfobacteraceae bacterium | reverse complement strand
ATTACCAAAACTTCATTCGCTGTTTTTCGAGGGACGGTGAGACTGGAGACTCCAAATATTCTTCTGGTAAATCCATGGATACACGATTTTGCTGCCTATGATTTTTGGGCAAAGCCCATGGGCCTTTTATATATTGCTGCAATATTAAAAACCCATGGTTTCTCTGTTTCCTATATAGACTGTCTCGACAGGTTTCATCCTAAAAGCCCTTCTTCCGGTTCAAAGTCAAAATACGGCAAGGGGCCCTATCTTAAAACACCCATTGAAAAACCGAAACTGCTTTTAGACATACCAAGAAATTTTTCCAGGTATGGGATTAAAAAAGAATGGTTTGAAGCCGGTCTTAAGTCATTGCCAGCCCCGCCGGATCTTGTTTTGATTACTTCCATGATGATCTACTGGTATCCAGGGGTGCAGGAGACAATCAAAAAAATAAGAGAGAATTTTCCAAAGGTGCCGATTCTTCTTGGTGGAATCTACGCAACTTTGTGTCCAAAACATGCGATGAAATATTCAGGTGCAGATACTGTAATAACAGGAGGAGGTGAAGAACAGATATTAAAAATTGCCAGGGAGTATACAGGTTTTTCTCCAGAATCTTCCCATGGATTTAAACCGGATGACGTTGATACATATCCGTATCCTGCTTTTTACATGCAGAATAAAATAAATTATGTTCCCCTTTTGACTTCCAGGGGATGCCCATTCTCCTGCGCATACTGTGCTTCGGCATTTTTAATGCCGAAACGTATTTTACGCAGTGCAGAATCTGTTATCGAAGAAATTAAATTCTGGCATAAAAAATATAAAGTTCTGGACTTTGTTTTATATGATGATGCATTTTTGGTGGATGCGCAAAAGCATGCTATTCCCATTTTGGAGGGAATAATCAAGACGGGATATAAACTCAGGTTCCATACTCCCAATGCTGTTCATATCAGAAAAATTTCAAAAAAAACAGCAGGTTTAATGTATAAGGCAGGCTTTACTACCTTGCGCCTGGGGCTTGAAACAGGAATTTTCGAAAGCCGGGAAGCAATGGACAGCAAGGTAACGAGGGAAGAGTTTACGAATGCTGTAAAATATCTGTCAGGTGCAGGTTTTAGTGCCAGACAGATCGGGGCATACCTGCTGGCGGGGCTTCCGCAGCAGGAAATTAAATCTGTGGCATTATCAATTGAAATGGTTAAACAACATAAAATAACCCCGATAATCGCATATTATACACCCATACCCCATACTGATTTATGGAACACTGCCAACTTTTTCTCCAGATATGATCTGGAATCTGATCCCATATTTACCAATAACGCAATTCTGCCGTGCATGGGAAAAGAATTCACCTGGGCAACAGTTTCGTATTTAAAGAATTTAGCAAAATTTACATGATCTCTATAAATCTTCAGTTTTTTAACATAAGGATTGGGGATGAAATAAATTACACATGATTACGCCGGGCTTGTGGTCGCCTTCAAGGCACATCAATGGTGGCATACTCGGAGTCTGCGGCCATTAATGCAACACAGAAGACGGGCACAAGAACAAATAATTCTGGATAATTTATAAAATTCACGATCCTAAGAGTTATCCTGAGCCGCTTATTGCCTTTCATTTGCTGCGCTATATGACAAAAATATGGGAGCAGTATTTAAAACAGGAATTTTCCGATAAGCTTACAAATGATATATACATAAAATAAATATTTATTCAACAAATTACATGTTTCACCCATTACCAAAAATTGATAATTAAGAAGACGCTTTTTGGGAAGAAGGCACGGAAAAGCCTTCTTGAAATCAGTGCGAAGTCAATTGAAAATAACTATAACAATAATGGCCGGGTAAGTGTTGGTATCGACAAAGACACATCTAAAATTGCAGTACAATTAATACGGAATTACTGGTTGTGCCAACTTGGACAAGTACGGTTTAATAATCTGATAAAGCTTAATAGCAGCCTTAATATATGGAGTAATCGATGCTATTAAAGGAGCTAAACTTGCAGAAATTGCAGCCAATGTTACTGTGAGACTTCCACCCCCAATATTAATTGATTCTTCATAACCAAGTTCTTCTAAACCAATTTCTTTTAAATCCATGCTCTTTCTCCTTATTTTAAATAAATTGAGTAGTCCTTAAACGGTTAATGATACAGGTAAAAACAATAAAATAAGTTATATGTAATGTCAATTTTTTTTGTTATTGAATGATATCAGACCTCGGAACTTGAATTTGACTCTTTTTTTTTATCAGCAGTGTCCGGTTAGAATCTTGCGAGGGGGAAGTTTAATTATTTCTTGCAATTTCCTAGCCAGACACCACTAATTTAATATAACCAAAAGCTCATGGTGCGAAAACATATTGAAAAAAAAAATCAAAAAACATATAAAACATTTATGCTTTTAAAATTAAATAATAAAAATCCACAACCCAGATTGATAAACAAGATTGTTGAATCACTCAAAAAAGGTGGAATAATTGCGTACCCCACGGATACGATTTATGGTATTGGCTGTGATATATTTAATAAAAGAGCCATTGAAAAAATTTACCGTTTGAAACAGAGAAACAAAAACAAACCATTTAGTTTTATCTGTTCTGATCTTAAAAATATCAGTAATTATGCCAAAGTTTCAAATTATGCATACAGGACCATGAAAAGATTTCTCCCGGGACCATATACCTTTATATTAGAAGGATCAAAGCTTGTCCCTAAAATCATGCTCACCAAACGTAAAACAGCTGGTATTCGTATTCCTGACAATAATATTTGCACAGACCTGATAAATGGACTGGGAAATCCTATAATTTCAACCAGTTCAACAAATTCTCTGGGTGAGATACTCCATGACCCCCTGGATATTTATGATTATTTCTCACAGCGTATAGATATAGTCATAGACGGTGGGAGAGTCCCTGGTAAACCCTCCAGCGTAATATCCCTTATTGATGATCTGCCCAAAGTAATTCGTACCGGCTTGGGATCCATTGAAATGTTCGAGGAAAAAATGTAATTTTGGAGATAAACTGTATATGAAAAATTCAAAAAATACCATGGTAAAAACCCCAGAAATGGCAAAACAAATATAAAAAAACAGAGTTAGAATCGTGAAAACAGGTGAATCTTTGGATCAAATCACCGTAAGGATTGGGGATGAAATAAATTATCCATAATTGCGCCGGGCTTGTGGTCGTCTTCAAGACGCATCAATGGTTGCATACTCGATAGGTATGAAAACAAAAAGCCAAATTATATTTGGGAATTCAAAAAAAATGAGCGAAGTTTCATCCAGCTCCATAAGCCTGGTGGTAACCTCTCCACCTTATCCCATGATACAGATGTGGGATGACCTCTTTTGCTTGCTGGACCCCAGGATAAAAGATGCTTTAAACAGCTTTTCAGGTGATAAAGCTTTTGAACTAATGCATAAATGTCTTGACCCTGTATGGAAAGAGGTATTTCGAGTTTTGCACCAGGGAGGAATAGCCTGTATTAATATAGGGGATGCCACAAGAAATTTAAATGGAGACTTCAAACTATATTCAAACCATGTGAGAATACTTCACTATTTGTTAAAACTGGGGTTTACCATTCTCCCCAATATTCTGTGGCGAAAACAGACCAATGCTCCGAACAAATTCATGGGATCAGGGATGCTTCCTGGAGGAGCCTATGTTACCCTGGAGCATGAGCATATACTTATTCTCCGAAAAGGGGGGAAAAGAGAATTTGCCACAGAAGCTGAAAAAGTAAACCGCCGCAAAAGTGCTATTTTTTGGGAAGAAAGGAATGTTCTTTTTTCCGATTTATGGATGGACATAAAAGGTACAAGGCAGGGGCTTTCCCAAAAAAATCCCAGATCAAGAAGCGGGGCCTACCCGTTTGAGTTGGTTTACAGATTGATAAGCATGTACTCAGCAAAAAATGATACAATACTTGACCCTTTTTTGGGGACAGGTACAACAGTGGCCGCAGCAATGGTTGCGGCCAGAAACTGTGTGGGGTACGAGATATATCCAAAGCTTAAAGATTCGATTTATGATATGTGTGAAAATATTGTCGGTTTTGGTAATCAATATATTAATGGCCGGCTTGAAAAGCATATGGATTTTGTAGCTGAAAGGCTAAAGACAAAGGGCCCCTTGAAGCATAATAACAGACCCCACGGATTTCCGGTTATTACAAACCAGGAAAAAGAACTTACAATTAACGAGGTGGCCAGCGTAAAAAAAGTTGCGGATTCGTTTGAAGTCTCATATTTAGACACCCCCAGGCATTTTAATTCAATAAAGCCTGAATGATAAAATGCCGACTTTTTTTAGTCGGCATTTTATGGGACGTCAAAAAGACTAAGCATCTTTTCCTGTATCAACAATCGGTCGGGCTTCAACAATCTCAAAAATAACCAGATAGCTATCAGGGGTGGAGCGTTCTTCGGCTTTGGCTTCCCGATCCACATTAAATGATTGTTCCCAGCCCGCAGCTTCTCCCTGATCCCTTTCAACAAGATAAATCGGATTTCTTGATCGCTCAATAAATTGTTTTTTTAGATAAACCCGGTATCCTTTTATCTTAAACCCTTTTCCACCTGTTTCGGGCAGAAGAATCAGGCAAGATGCATGGGGATTTTCCTTGATGTTAGCAAGGGACCTGCTGGTGTTTTTCAGTACAAAAGAGATTGTGTTATCTTCTGTCAGCATAGCTGATCCAAAAACTGCCACATCTGTTTCACCTTTTTTATTTGCTGTACTTAATATGTTAATTCTGTCCTTATTACCCAATATATCTTTTACAGTTTGGCTGAGTTCCATCTTGTTCTCCTTTTTT
>DAOWMW010000161.1 GCA_030642865.1 Desulfobacteraceae bacterium | reverse complement strand
TTTTTTTCAAAAAATAAAAGAGCCTATACCTATCTTCCTGAATCTGTAATGAATTTTCCCAGAGATGCTGCCTTCATAAAAATAATGAAACAGGCAGGTTTTAAGGATATCAGATATAAAAAAATGACAATGGGGATTGCTACCTTATATACAGGATACAAAAACAGCAGGCCATAAAAATCTATATAAATGGTCTTCTTATTACAGTCTCTTTTAGCCACTTTTTATCGTCTTTTTCAGGATATTGTATATTATAATGGAGTCCGCGGCTCTCCTTTCTGTGCATCGCGCATTTTATAATGAGGCTGGCCACAGTGGCGATATTTCTCAGCTCTATTAAATCCCCGGCAACCTTGAAATTCCAATAGTATTCAAAGATTTCTTTTTCAATATTTTCAATACGTCTTTTTGCTCTTTCAAGGCGTTTATTGGACCTTACTATTCCCACATAATTCCACATGAGCCTTCGTATTTCATCCCAGTTATGGGAAACCATGATACCTTCATCACTATCTGTTGTTCCGGTATCATCCCATTCCGGAGGTTCCTGTAAACTTTGAAACCCGGATTCATTTAATTCTTTCACAGCCTGCTTTGCAGCAGCATCCGCATAAACCAGAGCCTCGATCAATGAATTACTGGCAAGTCTGTTTGCTCCGTGGAGACCTGTACATGCAGTTTCCCCCACTGCATAAAGGCTTCTTATATTGGTTCGCCCTGTCATATCCGTAACAATACCTCCGCACATATAATGGGCAGCAGGAACCACAGGTATGGGATCTGTGGTTATATCTATTCCAAAGGATAAACACTGGGTGTAAATATTGGGGAAGCGTTTTTTTATAAAACCTGAATCCTTATGGGAAATATCCAGAAATACAGAATCGTTCCCGCTTTGCTTTAATTCATTATCAATTGCACGGGCAACCACATCCCTGCAGGCCAGGTCCTTCATGGGATCATATTTTCCCATAAATGCTGTCCCATCTCCCCTGATCAGGATACCCCCCTCCCCCCTTACAGCTTCTGAGATCAAAAAATTTTTAGCATCCGGATGATACAGGCAGGTGGGATGAAACTGGACAAATTCAAGGTCCGCCACAGAGGTGCCCGCCCTGTATCCCATTGCAATTCCGTCTCCTGTGGCAATATCAGGATTACTGGTATAAAGATAAACCTTGCCAGCCCCCCCCGTGGCCAAAAGTGTTATGGAGGCTGAAAATGTATTCACCTGTCTTGTTTTTCTATCAAAAACATAGGCCCCGCAACATAAGATATCATTGACCCTGGTCACAAGGCCACTTTTCATTCTGGTTGAAAAAGTTATAAGATCAATGGCAATATGGTCTTCATAAATTGTGATTCTGTCGTCACTTTTAACATGACTCACAAGTACATCTTCAATCTCTTTACCTGTTAAGTCCTGGGCATGTACAATACGCTTTTGAGAATGCCCCCCTTCACGGCCAAGTTCAAATTCCGGGTTCCCATTTCCCCCGCCGGAATCGTTGTCTGCAAGATTAAATTTAACCCCAAGATCAATCAGTTCCAAAATTCTGTCAGGACCATTTTTAACAACCTTTTCCACAACTTCCTGATTACATAAACCATCTCCTGCAGCCAGAGTATCCTTTATATGAAGATCAAAAGAATCTACTTCGCTGAAAACAGAGGCAACCCCCCCCTGGGCTCTTGCAGTGTTGCTGTCTGATATTCCTTTTTTTGTTACAAGGGCGACACTGCCGTATTCTGCCATTTTCATGGCAAAGGCAAGACCTGCAACTCCGCTTCCGATAACCAAAAAATCTGTTTTAATACTCATTTGTCTTACCTGTTAATCTTTTTTATAGATTTCCTGTATTTTCATCCCATTATAATCGAAAATCGGGCTTACCATAGCTCAGTCCTAACATCGAATGGGGGGGGGTATTATAACCAAACCTCGAAAATCTTATGGAATCAATTAATTAAAAATTACCCCGCATTATTGCACATTGTTCCTGAAACTGCAAGAAAGGTTTACAAACCTGAGATCCATACACCTGCCCGTCAAAATCGTTATAATCAGTTAAACAGCGGTGGGATATAATCAACAAGCTGGGGATCAATGGAGACGCATATGAGCTTTATCTTATGTAAAATTTTAACCCGTAAATAAAAAAAAGACCGCAAAACAATTTGCTGTCTTTTTTTTTATGGTATGAATGGTCGGGACGACTGGATTTGAACCAGCGACCCCAGCGTCCCGAACGCTGTGCTCTACCAGGCTGAGCCACGTCCCGACTTGTGATGATTCTCATTTACAAATTATCTAAAACTCCATTATAAGACCTTAAAATAATGATTTTGGGAAGGAGGAATGCATATTATAATACTCCGATCAGCTAATATCTAAAAGGATTGGGGATGAAATAAATTCACGATCCTAAAACAACAGGTATAATAGTTACGCCATTATTAATCCTTATTAACAGTTTTTGTCAATAAAAAAAGGATTGTTTACAATAATTGTCTGTTCCCTCCCTGGCCCCACAGATACTATCCCCACAGGCACCCCGGAAAGTTCCTCTATTCTCTTTAAATATTTTTTAGCGTTTTCCGGCAAATCTTCCAAAGTGCGTATATCATCAATCTCCCTGGACCACCCGGAAAAGGTTTCGCAAACAGGGGTACAGGATGATAAAACTTTTTGGTCCGCTGGAAAATCTTTGATAATTTTACCATTGCACTCATAGGCAGTACAAATTTCAATGGTTTCAAGGCCGCTTAAAACATCAAGCTTTGTAAGAACAAGGCTGGTGAGGCTGTTTAAACGGACCGAGTTTTTAAGCATCACCATATCGAGCCACCCGCACCTCCGTTTCCTGCCGGTTGTTGCCCCGAATTCAGCCCCTTTTTTCTGAATCTTTTCTCCAGTCTCATCGAAAAGTTCTGTGGTAAAAGGGCCACTTCCCACCCGGGTTGTGTATGCCTTGACAATACCTATTATTTTATCGAGTTTTCCAGGGCCTATGCCGGAGCCGCAGCTCGCATTGCCGGCAACAGTATTTGAAGAAGTAACATAGGGATATGTACCATGATCAATATCGAGGTGTGTTCCCTGGGCCCCCTCAAAAAGAATATGTTTTTCCTGCTTGATCGCCCTGTCCAGCTCCACAGAGACATTGGAAATATACGGGGAAAGTTTTTTTGCATATTCGCTGTAAATATCGATTATGCTTTGGGGATCAATGGGTGCAGATGAAAGAAATTTTTCAAGATAAAAATTTTTCTCTTCCATGACCGCAAAAACTTTCTCCTTGAAAGTATCCGGATCAAGCAATTCCACAAAACGTATCCCCATGCGGGCTACTTTATCTTCATAGCAGGGGCCTATTCCCCGTCCTGTTGTCCCTATTTTTTTATCCCCCTTCATCTCTTCCCGGGCAAGATCAATCTGTTTATGATAGGGCATAATAAGATTTGCTGTTTCACTTATCCTGAGATTATCCGGTCCAACCTTTATACCCATATCGGTCAAAAGATCCATTTCCTCAATTAAAACAGCAGGATCCACCACCAGCCCGTTTCCTATTAAACAGACTTTTCCCTGGAGAATCCCCGAAGGAATCAAGTGGCTTATAAACTGTTTACCATCTACAACCAGTGTATGCCCCGCATTATTCCCCCCTTGAAACCGAATTATTATATCTGCAAATTCAGCCAGAAGATCTACTATTTTACCCTTACCTTCATCACCCCATTGTGTTCCAACTATTACAATATTCGACACAAATTGCTCCTTTATTCATATATATAGCCCTTAATGATACTTAGGGCTCGCTCAAAAATAACTTAAAATTGCCAATTTATTTTTGACCGAACCCTTATGGCACTATAATTCTTCGAAATACGGACAGAATATATGAGTAACCTTGAATGAACCCTTTTAAAATGGAGGCCTGGATACCACACCTGCTTTTTTTGCTCACAACAACCGAATAATTACCAATTTTTTTGACAGTAAAGATTCTATTATTTTTTATTCCGCCTGGCACGAAAAAAATCCTGAATCACCGATCTGCATTCTTGTTCACATACCCCCCCTGTTATTTCAAGATTGTGATTCAATCTGTTATCCTCCGCAAAATTGTATAATGATCCACATGCTCCCCATTTCAAATCACAGGCACCGAAAACAACCCTTTCGACCCTTGCATGAACAATTGCCCCCATGCACATGGGACATGGTTCGATGGTAACATATAATGTTGTACCTAACAACCTGTAGTTTGAAATTATG
Source organism: Desulfobacteraceae bacterium (assembly GCA_030642865.1). Lineage (GTDB taxonomy): Bacteria > Desulfobacterota > Desulfobacteria > Desulfobacterales > BuS5 > DAOWMW01. The sequence continues at coordinate 65 of DAOWMW010000161.1, read as the reverse complement.
GAGCCTCCTTTGCGAAGTACCAGAATTTCAGCATGGGCGGTGGGATCAGTCAATTTTATAACCTG
>DAOWMW010000269.1 GCA_030642865.1 Desulfobacteraceae bacterium | reverse complement strand
GTAATCAAGAAACAAATTAAACCTGATTTAGAATGAGGATATATGAATCCATTGGACATGATAATAGTTGCAGTGTTATGTTTCTGCCTGGGACGGGGATTTTTCCGCGGGCTTGTTAAAGAATTATCTTCGATAATAGGTATGCTGACAGGTTTTTATGCTGCGTATACTTATTACAAAGTGCTTGCCGGGTATATGGCAAAATGGGCATCCGGATTTGAACATACCGATATTATTTGTTTTTCAATTATTTTTTTAACTGTTTTTGTTACAATCAATTTTCTCGGTCTTTTTTTAAAATATATTTTAAATATTTCATTTCTCGGCTGGGTTGACAGAATCTGTGGAACATGTTTCGGATTTATCAAAGGAATACTCGTTGTTTCTATTTTATTACTGGTACTTACCACTTTTTTAAAACAAAATGGATCTTTTATTAAAAAATCGGTATTATCACCCTACGTCATGGTGATTTCAGATACCATGGCTCAACTGATTTCAACGGATATAAAAAAAACTTTTTCTATTAAAATAAAGGAACTAAAAAAGACTTGGAACATAAATTAACTGAAAAGAGATCTCCATTAATTGAAATTCTGGAAATTATTAAAAGATTAAGGGGTGAAAATGGATGCCCCTGGGACAAAAAACAGACTCCCAAAACAATGACAATTTATCTGATAGAAGAGATCCATGAACTTGTGGAAGCTATCAATTCAGGGAAGCCTGATGCAGTTATGGAAGAGCTTGGGGATGTCCTTTTCCTGATTCTGTTTGTAGCATATATTTTTGAAACAACGGGACATTTTAATATAATGGATGTTGCTGATAAAAATTGTGAGAAAATGATTAATCGGCATCCCCATGTTTTTGGTGACAAAAAAGGGGGGAGTATAGAGGATATAAGAAAAAGATGGCATTCAATAAAAATGAAAGAGAAAAATCATTCTGAATCCGAGTCTCTCCTTGATGCGATTCCATCGAGTCTTCCAGCACTTATTCGAGCTTACAGGATTTCGGAACGGGCTGCTAAAACAGGATTTGACTGGGATGGCATTTCAGATGTTATGGAAAAAGTAAATGAAGAATTCAGTGAATTTAAAACAGAACTATCTGAAAATAATAGAGATAAAAAGAATACTGACAAAATTGCCATGGAATTTGGAGATATCCTTTTTACCCTGGTAAATGTTGCTCGTTTTGCCCATTTTCACCCTGAAACTGCTCTTACAAGTTCAATAAACAAGTTTGAAAAACGTTTCAGGTATATGGAAAAATCTGCATCCCAAAAAGGACTCGATCTTGAATCCTTAGCAAAGGAGGAGATGGATATACTCTGGGATGAATCCAAAAAAAATATAACAGATTAGGATTGGGGATGAAATAAATTACCCAATCCTTAACAGTTATATAAACCGTCACATAAATAATTCATCATGATAGCAATAATCGACTACAATGCAGGAAATTTGACCAGTGTGGCCCATGCCGTCTCTTATCTTGGTTTCACTGCGGTTATTACAAGCGATATACAAGAAATTAACAAAGCAGAGAGGATAATATTTCCAGGTGTGGGAGCGGCAGGTTCTGCCATGGAGAGTTTAAAGGCCCAATCCCTTGATGCGGCTATAAAATCGGAGTTTGCTAAAGGAAAACCAATTTTGGGGATATGCCTTGGCACCCAGATAATAATGAGCCACAGTGACGAGAATGACACATCCTGCCTGGGGATTATCAAAGGAAATGTCAGCCCCTTTGGCCCGAACATGCGGGATAAAGCAGGTATGATCTTAAAAATTCCCCATATGGGCTGGAACAGTATCCATGTCAAAATTGATCATCCTCTATTTTCCGGCTTAAAAAAAGATGATGAGTTCTACTTTGTACACAGTTTTTACCCGACACCGGAAAAAAATGGAGATATTATCGCATGCACCTCCCATGGAATTTCTTTCCCTTCTGTGATAGGATTTGACAATATAATCGCAACTCAGTTCCATCCGGAAAAAAGTGGTAAACCAGGACTTACTTTATTAAATAATTTTTGCAGGTGGCAGCCATGTTAAGCAAACGGATAATACCATGCCTTGATGTTCGTGAAGGGAAAACAACCAAGGGGATTAAATTTAAAAATAATGTCGATATAGGCGATCCTGTTGAAATGGCCAGATTTTATTATGAACAGGGAGCCGACGAAATAGTATTCTACGATATAACAGCATCCCATGAAAAAAGGGATATTATGATAAATGTTGTAAAACAGGTGGCAAAAACTATTTTTATACCCTTTTCCGTTGGAGGAGGTATACGAAATATTGATGATATGCGAACTGTTTTACTTGCTGGAGCCGAAAAAATAAGTGTTAACTCTGCTGCTGTTCTGGACCCTGACATTATTTCAAAGGGAGCCAAAGCCTTCGGCAGCCAGTGTGTTGTGCTTGGGATGGATGTAAAATATGTGGGTAAAAAAGATAAAATTCCGTCAGGTTATGAAATAGTCATAAATGGCGGAAGAAAACATATGGGGCTGGATGCCTTAAAATGGGCGCAAAGGGCGCAGGAGCTTGGGGCCGGGGAAATATGCCTGAATTCCATTGATGCCGATGGTATGCAGCAGGGATATGAGCTCAATTTAACTTTGCTTATCTCTGAAAACGTATCTATTCCTGTAATAGCATCCGGCGGCGCAGGAAAACCGGAACACTT
>DAOWMW010000229.1 GCA_030642865.1 Desulfobacteraceae bacterium | reverse complement strand
TTTTGCACCAAACAAAACCAGCCCGACTCCGGTTGCATATATGGGATTGCTAACCACATCCACAAGGCCCCCAACCCCTTGGGGCCTTCCCAGGCGAACGGGCTGCTGAAAAACAAATTCCGCAATTTCAGAAAGAGTCTCCAGGAGTGCTCCGCCGCCAGTTACAACCACTCCTGATGTAATTGCATCTTCTATTCCTGCGTTATATATCTCCCTGTTTATCAGTGCAAAAATTTCTTCCATGCGGGGCTGCAGAATTTCACCAAGTATCTGCCGTGAAAGCTTTCTCGGTTTTTGACCCTCTGTTCCATGTATTTCAATAATTTCATCTCCGCTTATTCTTCCCGGGTAGTACGCTCCGTATTTTGTTTTAATTTTTTCGGCCTCCTCAATGGAGGTTCTTATTCCTATGGCAATATCGTTGGTAAGATTGCTTCCGCCAAGGCCAAGAATAAATGTATGATTAATATTTTTCCGGGAGAAAATAGCCAGATCTGTGGTGCCGCCCCCAAGATCAATGAGAATTGAACCGAGTTCCTTTTCTTCACTGGTTAATACTGCTTCACCGGAGGCAAGGGGCTCCAGCACAATACCACAAACATCGAGACCTGCCTTATTGGCACATTTTTCAATATTATTAACAGCTGTTACAGAGGCGGTAACAATGTGAACCTTCACCTCCATATTGATCCCGGACATCCCCACGGGGTTATAAATCCCCGATTGACCATCCACTATGTATTCCTGGTCAAGCACATGGATAACCTTCCTGTCCATGGCAATCGAGACTGCACTAGCTGCATCTATTACACGGGCTACATCGTTTTTAGTAATTTCAGTTCCTTGTATTGATACGATTCCGTGACTGTTCATGCCGCTTATATGAGCACCGGCTATTCCGGTGTAAACCGATGAAATTTCACATCCGGCCATGAGTTCTGCATCCTGCACAGCTTTTTTAATCGCTTTCACTGTCGATTCTATATTAACCACAACCCCTTTTCTCAGGCCAGTTGAAGGATGTATTCCTGTACCGATTATATTTATTTCATCGCCTGACATTTCCCCGACCACCACACAGACTTTAGTAGTTCCCACATCAAGACCAGCAATAATCTCACTTTGTCCATTCATCCTATATATCCTTTTTAATCTTTGATGCAGTCGGCTCAATGGCAACAGGAGTGACTACAACTCTGTCCAGATTGACAAGGTCAATGGTGCTAAAGTCTGCAAATATGGAATTTTTTTTCAGGCAACAGATTATTTCTTCAATTTTTTTGAACTTTTCGAGATAGTCATCATACCCCAGGATGATTCTTTTTTGGCGGTCAGATCCACCCATTGATGCAAAAATGGTCACCCCAAGTTCTCGATCAATGTCTATCCTTTGCATGAATCTGTAACTTAAAATGCTCTCAGGCCTTCTTCCTAATTGTAAAACATCCATCATCGAATGAAACTGTATATTTTTTTGATTATTTATAAGGTTAAAATCTGATAATTTCGGTCCGGTTATTATTGGAAGATTAAAGTGATCCTCAGGTGTCATTTTTTTAAAAATTTTACCCTTATCATTAATGATAAATTTATGCGCAAGATTTAAATTATGCCCAAGATTTAAAGCAGCCAAAGGTGTATGCTCTGTTATTTTTATAATTATTTTATCAGGAAGAACCCTTCTGATTTCAGCTTCAACAATCCAGGGGTGGGCTTCAAGCTTTTTCCTGACCAGAGGCAAATTAAGAGAAAGGATATTTGGGTTTTTGATAATTCCAGCCTGCTCCAGAACCTGCTCAAAATAAAGATTTTTTAGCCCTGTAATGGTTGTTTTTTTCAACCGAAAATAGTCGCAATGAATTATAAAGGAATAGCAAAAAACAAAAAATAGACATGATAGCGTTACAATGGCCGTGAGTGAAATTATTTTAAGAGATAAAATGCACTTTTGCACTACCCGTGAATGTTTTACCTTTGTATTTTTTTTAAAACGATTTTTACGAATCTGTTTATTCTTCAACAATTATAACCTCCGGCACAAGTTTGATATTAAACCTGTTTTCAACCCTGTCCTGAACATCTTTTGAGAGGGCAAGTATATCGGCAGCTGAAGCATTGTTTATATTAATAATAAAGTTGGCATGTTTTGGAGAAACCATTGCTCCTCCTTTTTTCAATCCTTTAAGCCCTGCCTGGTCAATGATCCTTGCAGCAGAGGTATCAGGACCTGGATTTTTAAAAAAGCACCCTGCGCTTGGAAGATCTGTGGGCTGTTTTTTCTTTCGCCGGGCAATTATCATACCTGCTTCATCCTTAATTTTTGCATGATTCCCGGGAGCAAGAGAAAAAGAAGCGGCTAATATAATAATTTTCTCAACGGATGAATCAATTCTTCCCCTTAAAAATGTAAGCCCTCTGTATCCAGATTTTATATCTTTTGCTGGAATTGTCTTTACTTCACCCCTTTGACCCAATATGGAAACCCCATGCAAAACATGGGCAATGGACCCAATAGCGGTGCCGGCATTCATTACAATCCCCCCCCCTATTGTTCCTGGAATTCCCAGGGCAAAATTCATCCCCTCCAGGGAATTTTTTATTGCAAAGGAACAAAGAGAACGGGTTTCTACACCGGCTCCGGCATTCACGATAACTCTGCTTTTCCCGGTTTCCCCTATTGAAATTTTTTTAAGACAGTCACCAAGGCTGATCAGAACAGCATCCACCCCTTTATCCTTCACCAGCAGGTTTGTCCCGCCCCCCAGGACGAAATAGGGGATTTTATTCTCCCTGATCCAGGAAACCAGTAAAAGGAGATCGTCAAAAGATTCTGGCCTGGCAAAAACTTTTGCAGGACCTCCCACCCGAAAGGATGTGTGCATCGACATTGGCTCATCAAATTTTACTGCCTCCCCGAACCTGGATAAAAGCCATTCTTTTTTATACGTATCAAGAAACATTTTCAAAAAATAAATCCTGTGTCCAAAATTAAAACCCTGCCCAATTATTTCGACCTGCGCGGTTAGCAGGGGCAGAATCCATTTCTGCCCCTGCTTAACCGCACACCTTGAATTATTTCATCCTGGATTTTAAATTTTCAGCAATTTTTTCTCCAGTTTTCCATACATCACCAGCACCAAGGGTTAAAAAAACGTCCCCTGGCTGCAGGTTTTCAACAAAATAAGAAACAACTTCATCAATGGTTTCCAAATATACAGCGGCTTTATGACCGTGGGAAGCGACC
>DAOWMW010000134.1 GCA_030642865.1 Desulfobacteraceae bacterium | reverse complement strand
GACTGCGTTACGAAAACGTATAAATATCTTGATATTCCTGCGTTTTCACGCCTTGTCAGGCAGGCGCCTCAACACTTAAAATTGCCAATTTATTTTCGATCGAATCCTTACTGCAATAATGAGAAGTATTTCGGAGGTTTTTTTTGAAAAAGAAAGATGAGGCTGCACAGGAGTTTCTGGCAAAACCAACCAGAAATACCACATGGTCAAATATTGAATTAAACGAAAATTATACACCAGAAGATAGAAAGGGTAAAAAAAATGCTGCAGATCCCGGTCAATTCCCCTATACCCGGGGAATTTTTTCAAAAATGTACAGGGGGAAACTCTGGACACAGCGGCAGCAAATGGGATGGGGGCTCCCTGAAAATATAAATAAACAGTTTAAAATATTGCTGGAGCAGGGGGCAACAGGACTTGCCTGGTATAGAGATCTTCCTGCAACTTTAGGGCTCGATCCTGACCATCCCATGGCTCATGGCGCCATAGGGAGAGTCGGAGTAACTTTCTGCTGCCTGGACGATATGGAAAAGGCAATGGCAGATCTCCCCCTTGATTCATTAAGCATGACCCTTATTAACGCATCCACCACCAACATAGCAGTATTGGCAGCCTATGTTGCCGCAGCTGAAAAACGGGGCATCCCCCTTGAAAAGCTCAGGGGAACACTGACCAATGATCCGATTTTTTCATATTTTTGTCATTCCAAAGAAGTAAATCCCCTGGATTTTGCCCTCCAGGTTGTGGGGGATGTTATTGAGTATTGCTCCGTTAAAATGCCTTTGTGGAGCACCATGTATATAAGCAGTTTTTATAATCTCAGGGAATCAGGGGAACTTTCAGCTCCCCAGGAAGTTGCATGGGGATTTGCAGTGGCCATGGATTTTATCCGATCAGCAGTCTCACGGGGAATTGATATTGACTCTTTTGCTCCAAGGGCCTCATCCTTTTGCCAGGCCGGTGTCGATATCTTTGAAGAGGCTGCAAAAATGCGTGCCATGCGCCGGATGTGGGCAAAAATGATGAAAGAGACATTTAACGCAAAAAACAAAAAATCCCTCCAGCTTAAAATTGCAGCCCAGTCCACAGGGAGCCAGCTTGTGGGAGCAAGACCATTAAATAATATCATACGGGTGGCATATCAGCTTCTGGGGGCAGTTTTAGGCGGTGCCCAGTCAATCACCTGCGACACATATCTGGAACCATTTTGCGTTCCAACACCGAAATCGAGCAAAGTAGCCCTGGGAACCCATCAGATTCTTGCCCATGAAACAAGTATCCCCGCAGTGGCAGACCCCCTTGGAGGCTCCTACTATATAGAAGAGCTCACAGATACCATCCAGAAAGAGGCCGAGGAAATATTAAACAAAATAGAAGATATGGGTGGATTTGTGGAAGCCATAAAAAAAGGGTACATACAGACTGAGCTCGACAGGGGAATTGTCGATTTCCAAAAACAGATAGAAAGTGGAGAAAGGGTTGTGGTGGGCGAAAATAAATTTATTTTCCCGGAAGACGATGAACTTGTTGCAGACGAATTAACAGATGTACCCCAGGAAGAGATTGAAAAAGAGGCGATAAAAAGAGTTAAAGACCTGCGTAAATCAAGAAACAGATCGAACATAAAAGATGCATTGCATAATCTTTCCACGGAGGCTGAAAAAAAGGGAAACCTTCTTCCTCCTGCCATTGAAGCTGTAAAAGCCAGTGCAACTTTAGAAGAGATAATGAATACAGTCAGAGGAGCCATGGGGTATTCCCGTGACCCATTTAATATGAGAAATGATCTCCCCCCCTTTGATTAATCAGGTATTTTTTAATTCCGTTAATAACTAAGGGCTCGCGCAAAAATAACTTAAAATTGCCAATTTATTTTTGTGCGAACCCTAAAGAGGAAAAATGTCAGATATTAAAATCAGGGCTTTGATGAGTAAAATAGGACTGGACGGGCATGACCGTGGAATCAGAATTGTCACCAGCTTCTTGAGAGAAGCGGGTGTTGAAGTGGTTTTTATAGGAAGATTTCAAACCAGCAGCAGCATTGTAAATACCGCACTTCAGGAGGATGTGGATCTTATTGGAATAAGTTCTCTCACAGGGGAATATGCCACATTGATCCCGGAGCTGCTTCAGCTTTTAAAAGATAAAAATATGGACAAAATACCGGTTGTGGTAGGAGGGATTATTCCAAAGGCAGATTGTGAAAAACTGAAAAAAGCAGGAATAAAGGGGGTCTTTCCCGCAGGAAGTTCCGTAACCAGTATTGTCGATTATATGATATCTGCTGGACAGGAGTATCAAAAAACAAAAGGAGACATATAGTACTTCAACAGAAAGAAGAAATTTTCGTTGGGCACTATTAAAAAAGCATACATGGAAATAAACATCAAGGATATTATTCAGCAAAATTTTGATCTGCAGGAAAACGAAGGAACAGATAAAGTTTTGCCCCTTGCTGAAGCTGTTAAAAGAGCAGTTAAGCCCGGCATGAAAATTCATATGGGGCTGGAAGCAAATGGGACAGCAAATGAAATAATTCGTCAGTTCAACAAAACTGCACCAGGGTTTACCCTGATCATGCCGGGGGTAATAGGTGTTCTTTTAAATCTTGTATACTGTGGTTTAGTTGAAAAAATAATAACCTCAAACTGCTCTTTTCTTGCCCCGTCCATTGCACCTTCCGGGATTTTGCAAAGGGCCTATAAAAAAAAATTGGTTATAATAGAGGATTGGTCATTGTGCACAATTACCCAAAGGCTCATGGCCGGAGCCCTTGGCCTCCCCTTTATGCCCACAGGATCAATAGCCGGCAGCACCATGGAGCAGGAAAATACAGATACCTTTAAAAAGATTAAAGACCCCTTTGGAAGCGGCCGGGACACGGGCCTTGTTAAGTCCTTAAATCCAGACCTTTCTATTATTCACGCATGGGCAGCAGATCCCCATGGAAATACGATTATTTCCCCTGCATCCCCCTCTGTTTCCTGGGACAGCAATTTATGGGGGCCAAAGGCGAGTAAAAAAGTCATGGTAAGTGTGGAAAAAATAGTCACAACAGACTTTATACGTAACCATTCAGCGCTTGTAAAACTCCCCGGCCATATGGTGGAATCAGTTTCCCTGGTCCCCTTTGGAGCACATCCTGTGAGCTTTATAAGTCAGGGAATTGAATCATTTTCATCCTATGGAGATGATTATGAATTTATGAAGGAGCATAAAAAAGCGGTTAAGTCCCCTGAGCTCATGGATAAATGGCTTGAAAAATGGGTATTCAAACTTCAGGGACAGACAGACTATTTAAAAAAAATTGGTGCGGATAAAATAGAATATCTGAAAAAAAGGAGCGAAAAAAATGGGTGGCAGAAAAACCAGGAGAAAAAGCTGAACAGCATTTCAACAGCAGATAAGGGGACGGATCAGGAAAATATGGTGATAATTGCTTCAAGAATAATAAAAGAACAGATCATCAAAAATTCCTGGAAAGTCATGTTGGCCGGCGCAGGTGTGGCATCCCTTGCATCCTGGCTTGCATATTATAAACTGAAAAAAGAAAACTTTGACGTGGAGATCATGTCCGGATCAGGGATACTCGGATACGCACCAAGGCCCTTTGATTCATTTTTTGCATCCATACATAACATACCATATTGTAAAATGTTAACCGACACCCTTGATATTTACGGAGTAATTGTCGGCGGCGCAAATTCAGCGGCCTTAAGTGTTTTAGGAGCAGGTCAAATCGATAAATACGGAAATGTCAATTCAACAAAAATCGGCGGCTCCTACATAACAGGCTCAGGGGGAAGCAATGACGCTGCAAATGCCAGGGAAGTCGTTATTGTGGCGGAACAGTCCAAAAAACGATTTGTGGATAAAGTGCCTTACATAACCTTTCCCGGGAACCAGGTTACAACCCTGGTCTCCTCCATGGGAATTTATAAAAAAGAGAAAAACAATGATGAATTTATCCTCACCGAGTATTTCCCTGATCCTTTTTTGTCCAGCAGGGATGAAATCATAAATAAAATTAAAAATAATTGCGGCTGGAAAATAAAAATCGCAGAAAATCCTGTTAAAATAACACCGCCATCAGCAGAAGAACTTCTGCTGATGAGAAGCTTTACTGTGTGATATGAATTTTAAACATTCATAAATAGCGCCCAAAGAAAAATGAGCAAATTCCCTTTGGCGCTATTTGCACAAAACTTTACGCTTTTGGAGGCATCATAAGTGCGGTTTCAAGAAAATCAACAACTACTTCTTCTCTTTGATTCTTAACAATATGCCTGATATTTACCAGGGTATGTCCTTTTTTTGTTTTTTCCCTGATACCAACCTCAAGGTCAACCTTAATTGTATCTTCAGGATAAACCGCCTGAAATATTCTGGCATTAAGGCCGGTCATTCCGCCCACAGGACCTGTTTTTTCATCTTTTAGCACATCTTGCAATATACCCCAGATAAAAGGTGCCACCAACCCGATTCCAATGGAGATGGTCAGAGGTGCCGGAACAAATCTGCGATGATGGGTTTCATCCATCTGTTCTTTGATAAATTCCATATCGATAAAAAATGGTTCATGCAAACCAACAAGATTTACAAAATTAACCACATCGGTCTCTGAAATTGTCCGCCGCGGTGAAGTAAAATAATGTATGGGATATTCTTTTTTTGTATTTTCATTTATTTCATCTTGTACCATTTTGTCTCCTGGGTAAATAAGGATCGTGAATTTTATTAAGGGTTCGCTCGAAAATAAATTGGCAATTTTAAAATCGAGTGTTTTTAACAGCCAGGTTCGTCAAGGATGAGCTGACACAAAAGCCGCCTAAACATTTTAATTCGCTACAAATCGGCTCGGCTTTTGTGGTCAGCTAAATCCTTTTGCTGGGAAT
>DAOWMW010000141.1 GCA_030642865.1 Desulfobacteraceae bacterium | reverse complement strand
GAAACTCTGATAAATTTATCGGACAGTCCAATAAAATTGGCGCAGTTACGGATAAGAATTCTTTTTTCAGCCAGATACCTGCACACCATATCCGAAGTCAGTCCCCCCGGGAGTCTGGCAAGGATAAAAGAAGCTTTTCCTGGAAAAAGTTTAATTTCTGTTTTTTCCTCAAGAAGTTCGCAGAACAGACTTTTTTCTCTTTTCAGAAATATCTGTGTTTTTTTTATAAAATCATCTATTAAAAGGCTATGCTCCATCACATAGTTCACACTCAATGCTGCAAGGCTGTTAACACTCCATGGAAGGGCGTATCTCCTTAACCGCTGGATTACTTGCTTTGATGAGATCAGAAAACCGATTCTCAACCCTGGTATTTTAAATATTTTTGACATGGAATTTAAAACAATAACATTTTTTTCCATGCTTGATGCCATGCTCTCATTTTCACCATTTATAACAAAGGGAAGGTAGGATTCATCTATCACAAAAATAACATCAGGGTGCGACCTCACAAGGGACCGGAGTTTATCTGCCTGTATCATAGTTCCTGTGGGGTTATTGGGGTTGCAGATAAAAACCGTATCAAAACCATTTACTTTTCTGCTGATCTGCTCCATATCCAAAACAAATTCTTTTGATTCATCTGTTATCAGATATTCATATTCAACATTATGCATAATGCATGCATCTTTATAATCCGCATACGTGGGGCCCATAATCAAAACTTTTCTGGAGGAGATCCCCAGGGGGATTGTATAGATAAACTGGGTTGTCCCGTTTGCCACAAGGATATTTTCCGGAGCAACACCATAATTTTTTGAAAAAGCATCAATAATTGCCCCCCCATCAACCTCTGGGAGAAGGGTAGCAGAATTCAAATTCTCTGCCAGATACTCCAGGAGACCAGGAGGAGGGCCAATGGGATTAACATTACTGCTCATATCTGTTATTGCCAGAGGGGTACAGCCAATTTTTCGGGCAAGTTCATATACATTTCCGCCATGACCTGTTAGCATATTCTATCCTTTTATTGTAACAGGAATCCCTGCCACCATCCAGACTACCTGGTCACAAACCCTGGCCATTTTCTGGTTAACGAATCCTGCGGCATCTCTGAACAACCGCGCGAGCCGGTTTTCCGGGACAATACCTGTTCCCACTTCATTGGAAACAAAGATTACCGGGCAATTCGATTTTTTAACGGCCTGTTCCAGATGCTTTGCATGCTCCATGACAAAATCTATTGAAGCTGATTCCAGTAAAAGATTACTGACCCACAGGGTCAAACAATCGACAAGTATAATATCTGCGGTTGACGAGACATGGGCAATGGCTTCGGGTATTTTAACAGGTATTTCCAAAGGGTTCCAGTTTTCCCCCCTTTCTTCCTGGTGCCGCAGGACCCTCATCTTCATATCTTCATCCTGGGGCACACATGTGGCAATAAATATTTTTTTTTGTTTGAATTCATCGGCAAGCTCAAGAGCATGCCTGCTTTTTCCGCTGCGGCATCCTCCAATTACAAATATATTTTTTTTATTTCCATCCATATTAACTATCCATATTAACCATGGGTAAATTTTTAACAGATCCAGGGGTAGTATGGATTGTCACGTAATAAATCTCAGAAATATGGGTTCGCCCATACACTTCACCTGAATAATCCCCCCATGAAATTATACCAATCTATTTAGTAACTACTCAGATTATATCTGTTGTTGCAGATATTGGCTGAATAATTACTCTATTTATTGCGTCCATATTCACATACTTTTCAAAATGATCAGCCAAAAGGTCATATTCCATGCTGCGAGCCTGTAACCCATGGGCTTCTCCTGTTTCCACCTGGTCGATTCCCAGGAGCTTAAGCCAGAATTTTGTTACCCCGGGATTATCAAACAGGCCATGGATATATGTTCCGATTATCCTTGAGTCATCAGTGATACAGCCATCATCATCCATGCAGGGTTCCTGGTTACGGCTGATAATTTTAAAAAAACGATTTCCAGCTTTTCTGGTGGTCTGCCCCATATGGATCTCATAACCTGAGCATTCTGTTTTAAAATGCAAAAACCGTGTCAAGGTGGTTGTTTTGGGTGCTTTTAATACGGTTTCAACGGGGAGAAGAGCAAGTCCCCTGGTTGAACCCGGGGTGCCTTCCAGCCCCTGGGGATCGTGGATAAATTCTCCCAGCATCTGATATCCCCCGCATATGCCAAGAATGTGACCACCCTGTTTAACATATTCCTCCATGTAATTAATCCACCCTGAGCCCTTAAGCCATGCAAGGTCAGAACGGGTACTTTTTGAGCCGGGAATAATCACCCCTTTGAACTGTAAAAGGCTCTGGGGTTTTTCCAGAAAGTGCAAGTCTATTTCAGGAATTTTCAAAAGAGGGTCAAAATCGGTGAAATTTGATATATGGGGAATACGAAGGACTGCCAGGGCAGATGCGGAAAAATCCTGAACCGTTACGGTTTTAGGGTTTTCAATAACAACAGAATCTTCAGATTCAATATTTATATGGGTATAGCAGGGGAGAACTCCGAATATTTTTTTACCTGTTTTCCTTTCTATCCATTCAATACCATCGTGAAACAGGCTGATATCGCCCCTGAAGCGATTTATAATAAAGCCTGCAATCATATCCTTTTGTTTTTTCGAAATACATTGCATGGTGCCTATAAGCTGTGCAAAAATTCCACCTCTGTGTATATCCCCCACCAGGATTACTTTGGCCCCGGCATATTCAGCCAGCCGAAAATTGACTATATCATGTTCCATCAGATTTACTTCCGCACATGATCCGGCCCCTTCAATAACCACCAGATCATATAAATCCCTTAAACGATCCAGGGCTTCACATGCTGATTTAAAAAGAGCATTTTTTTTTTTATGATATTCACTGGCAGTACTGTTGGCAAAGGCTTTTCCCATGAGTACAACCTGTGACCCAACATCACTTGTCGGCTTTAAAAGAATCGGGTTCATATCAACATGGGGCGGAATTCCAGCGGCTTCAGCCTGAACGATCTGTGCCCTGCCCATTTCAAGCCCTTCCGGCGTGACCCCGGAATTATTTGACATATTCTGGGCCTTAAAAGGAGCCACTTTGATATTTTTTTTATAAAAAAAGCGGCAAATAGCCGTTGTTACAATACTCTTCCCTACGTCGGAACCGGTGCCAAAGATACAAAGGCAGGGTGCTTTATTAGATGCTTTTGATTTCAATTTTTGTAGCCGCCTTTTTTTGTTTATACAAATAACAACTGTCCACAAACTCTTTTGCAGCAGAGGGGGAGCTGCCAAAGTGAAGATGGATATAACTTCCCAGAGTCCTTCGGTGAAAAAAACCTTCCTTTGTCTTATCCGCCCCTGCTCTGTCTGCAACATTATAAAAAGTTTCCGTATCCCCGGGGAGAGAGACTATCTTTGAATAATGGAACTCATGACCACGAATTATATCACCCGGCTTACCTATAATTGTCTTTTTTTCTAATTTTATTTCACGATAGCCAAGGGCTTTCAGCCTGGGAAGCATTTGGGTTGTAAAAGGGAGACACCCTGTCATGGAGTGATACTTTTTATCCCTGCACAAAATTTTTTGGCAAAGATAGATAAAACCGCCACACTCACCATAAACAGGCATTGAATCCAGGCTTTTTTCCCTTACCTCTGTTTTCATGGAAATATTTTTTGAAAGCTCTTCAGCAAAAAGTTCAGGATACCCCCCCCCAAAATAGAGTCCATCTATATTTTCAGGGAGAGTATTATCTGAAATAGGAGAAAAAAAAATAATTTGTGCGCCATAACTCTTTAAAATATCGAGATTATCCTGATAATAAAAGCAAAAAGCATTATCTCTGGCCACCCCTATCCTGACCCCATGGGGTTCTGATGAAGGAGTCTCTAATATGGGAGACTCTGATATAGTGATGGAGGAAGATTCCGATTTAAGTTCAATTTCAAAAAGGGAATCTGGGAAAGCATCCATATCAATACTTTGATCCATGATATCTGCAAGTCTGGTAATATCCCCATCAGACAAAGGATGATCGTGGTGGGTAAAAAGTCCAAGGTGCCGTTCAGGAATCGATATATCCTCATCGCGCATGATCCCACCCAGGCAAGGCATTAAAACATTTCCTTCCATTGCTTCCTTAAGATAGGTTAAATGGCGCTGGCTTCCAAGGTTATTGAAAATAACACCCGCAAAGTTCAAGTCAGGATCAAACCTCTCAAAGCCCTGGAGAAGGGGAGCAACGCTTCTCGCCATACTCCTGGCATCCACAACCAGAACCACGGGAAGACCTGTCCATTTAGCCATCTGGGCCGTTGACCCTGCTTCACTTTTACCGTCATATCCGTCAAAAAGTCCCATCACGCCCTCCACAACAGCTATGTCGGCATTACTTTCCGTAACAGTTCTGTTAAACAAGGCTATATTGTATTCTTTTGAAAGCATCCACCCGTCAAGATTCCTGCTAACCACCCCTGTAATACTTGTGTGGAACCCGGGATCTATAAAATCAGGTCCCACCTTAAAGGGTGCCACATTAAAACCACGCCTCGACAATGAGGCCATCATCCCAAGGGTAACAGTGGTCTTGCCACTTCCGCTCTTGGTGGCGGCTATTACAATTCCTTTAATATCAGGCCTCCTTGTATGCATAATCCAGGCTTAATTCTAGTTTTGGTAATAGATTGATGGACTTTTATATAAATATTTTTTGATTATAGAAGAATCTCAGTTCAAAGGAATT
>DAOWMW010000066.1 GCA_030642865.1 Desulfobacteraceae bacterium | reverse complement strand
GCAAAGATTCACTCTTTTTTCACACTGAAAAAAAACCTGTATTTATCACTGATGTGGAACCTAAAAATATATCATCAACCATGATCCGTGAATTGATCAAACAAAAAAAAAGTATTAATAATTTTCTCCCTGGAAATGTAAAAAATTATATCAGGGATAAGGGACTATATTTATGACATTATCACCTGAGCCAGACCCGTCACTTGAACTCTTCATTAAGGCTGTATCCGAAAAAAAAGCTTCTGATATTGTCTCCCTTGATATACGTGATCTGATCTCCATAGCAGACACCTTTATAATCTGCACAGGAAATTCAAACCGCCAGGTAACTGCAATTGCTGAATCTATATGTTTTGATCTTAAACAACAGGGGATTAAGCCTTTAAGCATGGAGGGCTTAAAAGAAGGCCACTGGGTAATCATAGATTACGGTAATGTAATTATCCATGTTTTTTACGAACCAGTGCGTAAATTTTATGATATTGAAAGCCTTTGGGCAGATGCAAAAAAAACTTTTTATTAATTTGAGTAGGGCAGAATCCATTTCTGCCCTGCGGGTATGGATATATGAACAAAGAGGATATGGAATCCGCCCCTACTTTACACTTAACAAGGCAGCATGGGCTGCTGCAAGGCGCGCAATTGGTACACGAAATGGTGAGCAGGAAACATAATTCAATCCCATTTCCTGGCACAAAGCTATGGACGCCGGGTCCCCACCATGCTCACCGCAAATGCCGCATTCTATATCAGACTTTGCTCCGCGTCCTTTTTTAACAGCCATATCCATTAATTGTCCCACACCATCCTTGTCAATTGTGGCAAAGGGATTTTCAGGTAGAATCCCCTGCTCAAGGTATTCCATTAGAAAAACAGCTTCTGCATCATCCCGTGAAAGTCCAAAAACAGTTTGGGTTAAATCATTGGTGCCAAATGAAAAAAAGTCAGAGTACTCTGCCAGCTGATCAGCTGTCAGGGCAGCGCGGGGCAGCTCTATCATTGTACCAAATTTATAGTCTATTTTAACATTATAGCTATCCATAACAGAAACCGCCTCTTTTTTGAGAAGAGCAATCATTACCTTTAATTCATTGAAATGACATGTCAGAGGAATCATTACTTTGGGGAATACTTTTATACCATCCTTACTTACAATGCTGGCGGCTTCAAAAATAGCGCGAACCTGCATGGAATTTAATTCAGGGGTATGAATTCCAAGGCGGACTCCCCGCAGCCCGAGCATGGGGTTTTCTTCATGGAGACTTTCAGCCCGTTTTAATATTTTTTCCTTATTTTTAAAATCCTGCAGTAATTGATTTATAGCATCCAGCGAAGTCGCATGCTGAAGGCGTACTTTAATATCAGTCGACTCCCTGTTTAATTCTATGCGGCTCGGTAAGAATTCATGCAAAGGGGGATCAATTAAACGAATGATTACAGGAAGACCATCCATTACTCGAAAAAGCCCCTCAAAATCATCCCGTGAAAAAGGAAGCAAAGCCTTTATGGCTTCACGTTGTTCAATGGGGAGTTCTGCCATGATCATTTTTTGCACCATGGGAAATCGTTCAGATCCCAGGAACATATGTTCTGTCCTGCATAAACCTATACCCTCTGCCCCATAAGTACGAGCCCGAAGCGCATCTGTCGGGTTATCGGCATTTGCCCAGACGCCAAGGGTCCGAAATTCATCTGCCCAGGAGAGAAGGATCATCAGCCATTTATCTTTTATATCCGGGATTATCGTATCTAATTTTCCCAGGAAAACCTCACCCATTGACCCATCAATGGAAATCCAGTCCCCTTCGTTAATAATTTTATCGTCAACTTCTATCAGGCGTTTATTAAGCTGTATCTTTAATTCTGAAACACCCACAACAGCAGGTTTCCCAAACTGACGGGCAACCAGGGCAGCATGGCTGGTGCGTCCTCCCCTGCATGTGAGGATACCTTTTGCCGCCAGCATGCCATGTACATCGTCGGGCTTGGTTTCAGGTCGAACCATTATAACAGGTTTACCTTACCTGCCCCATTCTTCAGCCAAATCTGCATCAAGGGCGACAACCCCCACAGCAGCACCCGGGGAGACATTTATCCCGGAGGCTATTAATCTGCCGGCATTTTTTGCTTCTAGTCTGGATTCGATTTTAAACTGGGGGTGCATAAAGAAATCGATCTGATCGGGATGAACACGTAAAACAGCCTCTTTTCTTGTTATAAGTTCCTCATTGGCCATGTCGACTGCTATTCTAACTGCTGACTGGGCAGTCCGTTTGCCGGTTCGGGTTTGGAGCATCCACAGCTTCCCTTTTTCAATGGTAAACTCAACATCCTGCATTTCACCGTAATGTTTTTCAAGGCGTTTAACAATCTGCTCAAACTCTGTATAAACTTCAGGCATTTCATCTTTTAACTTTGATATATCCTTTGTCATACGAGTTCCTGCAACAACATCTTCACCCTGGGCGTTTATTAAATAGTCACCTTCTATTTTTTTCTCTCCAGTGGAGCCATTTCGCGTCATTGCAACGCCTGTGGCACTATTTTCCCCCATATTTCCAAAAACCATTGTTACAATATTAACAGCAGTTCCAAGATCATCAGGAATCCCCGCATCGTGCCTGTAGGCGACGGCTCTTTTTCCGTTCCAGCTTTTAAAAACAGCTTCAGTGGCCAGAACTAACTGCCTGCCAGGATTCATCGGAAACTCAAATGATGCCAGCCGTTTAAAAATTTTTTTAAATTGTTCTGTTACATCTTTCCAGTGGTCAGCAGTTAAATCAGAATCTGTTTTAACCTTTGCAGCTAATTTTTTTTCGGATATAATTTCTTCAAAGGCTTCATCCGGCATACCCACAACCACAGTCCCAAACATTTGAATGAGACGTCTGTAGGAATCATAAACAAA
This sequence comes from Desulfobacteraceae bacterium, assembly GCA_030642865.1. Taxonomy (GTDB): domain Bacteria; phylum Desulfobacterota; class Desulfobacteria; order Desulfobacterales; family BuS5; genus DAOWMW01. The sequence continues at coordinate 4,352 of DAOWMW010000066.1, read as the reverse complement.
CCGTTCGTTTCCGGTCAAAGCGATCATCCCTTCAACTGTTTCATCGTTTAAACCTATATTTAAAACTGTATCCATCATGCCTGGCATGGAAATTTTGGCACCGGAACGGCATGAAACAAGTAATGGGTTTTTTTTACATCCAAATTTTTTTCCTGTTGCTGTTTCCAGGTAATTCATGGCGTGCTCTCCCTGGCGCATCAGTCCCTTTGGGTAAATTCCTCCAAGGTTGATAAATTCTTTGCAAGCCTCGGTTGTTATGGTAAAACCATGGGGAACAGGGACATTCATCCGTGCCATTTCTGCCAGGTTAGCCCCTTTTCCTCCGAGCAACCCCACTACGTCGTCCCAGGCACCGCCAATATAATTTAACGCTTGATCAACTTCATTAAAAAGGTATATCCATTTTGTATTTCCCATAAACTCATCCTTTAAATTTTGGATTAGGGTTCGCACAAAAATAAATTGGCAATTTTAAGTGTTGAGGCGCCCGCCTGGCAAGGCACAAAAGTGCAGTAATATCAAGATATTCCTGCATTTTTTTAACGCAGTCAGACGGGATGCATCGGCGCTTAAAATGTTAAGTTATTTTTGATCGAGTCCTTAGGGTCGTGAATTTTATAAATTACCCAATCCTTAAAATGTGAATGCGATTTTCCCCTCTCTCTTTTCCCAGGGTCTCCTCCCTTTTGCCCAGGGAATTTTATATCTGGTCAGGTCTCTTTTCCCCCTCCAGAACCTCAATAAAAAGCTTTAGTTTCTCAAACATTTTTTTAGCTGGCATACTGTCGAGGGTTCTAAGCTCAAATGTCGGCCCTTTCATATTGAGCCTCACGCTGGTAAATATTGTGGATAAATGGATTAAAAAAGAATCAAAGGTAGAATTGTCCATTTCGTAAACAGGTATGTTTGCATATAAATCAGGCGCTGATAATGCATGGTGAACTATTTTTTCCAGTACCCCTCTGGCATCTGTATTATTAAAATCTATTTCAGGCATATTGCATCGCAGGGGATCAGTATTTTCCCATATTTCTCTCCGCTTTTGGGACATGCCGAATTCCCGGCTCTTTGCCATAAGGGAAAGTGTTTTATATATTAAAGGGATGTCATCCATGGAGATCAATCCTGTATGAAGATGAACAGATGCTGTCCCTTTCATCATTTCTCTTCCCATTGTTCCGGAAAAACCAAGCCTTTTATGAAGATGAATATATCTTTCCCCTTTAAGACAAAGGGGTGCATCTGATCTGTCAGATATATAGCCTGTTGACATATATTTAATATTCAGCTTTTTTAAAATCATGCTGTTTATATGTTGAACCTGCACCAGAATATCTTCAAATTGCTTAAAATTTTCCATTGCCACAGGGGGGCTGGAATATTCTATCTGCCCTCCTGGTTCAAAGGTAATAATAAGCCCGTTTTCTGCAATAAACCCTGATTCGTATTTTATCAACCCTTCTTTTTGTAAAAAAAATTTCAGGTTTTCCATCTGGTCAAGGTCCATCAGCCGATCAGGAAGGAATTCAAATTCAAAACCATATGTGGAATGCGAGGTTCCCAGTTTCTCTTCAATTTTTATAAAAAGCAGGTTTGTATAATCGTGGAGTATTTTTTGTTTTAGATCTGTTAATATCATTTATTCAAACCGGTTATAAATTCATTATACCAAATAGTAAAAACAGCTATTGCAAAAACGCCATCGGCCCCAGAGACAAGTGTGGAGGGACCTGTGCCCCTGGAGGTAATCTTCTTTACCTGATCATGTACCATATCCGGGTTTAAAATTCCCTGTTCCTTTATAATATCACCCCACATTATTTCTTTAAAAAAATCCGGAAGATTATCCGGCTCAGAGAGCCATTTTGGCAAAGGTATGGTAAAGGGCTGTTTTTTTCTAAAGGCGGTTTCTCCATCGAGTATGCCGCTGTGAACAAAGGCCTGGCGACAAATAAATTTTTCTTCTCCTGAATCGAGATTTATTTTAAAATCAGCAGGAAGAGTTGCTGCAAACTCAGCCAGTCTGTAATCAAGAAAAGGGGTGCGTGCCTCAAGGGAATGCCGCATGGAGAGCTTGTCAAGGCGCAATATTACATAATCAGGAAGGCGAAACCTGCTCTCCATGCAAATGGCTGCATTTACAGGGTGCTCCTCTCCGCTTAAAAAAGGGAGAGATTTACGACAAAGGGTATCCTCTGCGGCAGCTTCCTGCCCAATAAGCCTGCCAAGTTCTTTTTTTGTAAAAAGAAGCTCGCTCTGGATATATCTTAAGGCAGGGTCAGGATTTCTGATTTTCAAATAAGGGGAAAGTTCAGGATATTTAGCATCAAGCTCTTTTTGTTTTTTTAAAGAAAGCCGGGGATATTCAACTGCAGCCATTTCCAGAAGAAATTTTCGATAACCCCCAAATATTTCATCGGCACCTTCCCCTGTGAGTACAACTTTTACATAATTACTTGCAAGCCGGCAAACATGGTCTGTGGGGAGAAGTGCCCCCAGGGATATGGGTTCTTCGGTGCAACGGATAATATCAGGTAAAAGTGCCAGGGAATTTTTGCCACAGCAGCCTGCATGATGGGTCACATTTTTAAAAATTTTATTATTGGCACTTATGAATCTTTTTATCAGGGGTAATTCATCATATTCAGGTTCTTCAAAAGCAATGGAAAAAAGTTTAATATTCGATTTACGCAAAGCCGCCTGTTGAGCAACAGCAGAGGAATCAATGCCTCCACTTAAGAAACAGCCCACTTCAACATCTGAACGAAGCCTGATCTTAACAGCATCTGAGAAAAGATTACAAAACTCTTCTTCAGCTTCCCCAAGGGAAAGTTTCCGGTTTTCCGGAGGAAAAGTATACTCCCAGTATCTGACAATATTATATTTTCCGGTTTCCAGATCATAATCAAGAAAAGATCCCGGGGGAAGCCGAAACACACCTTTAAACATGGTCTCGCTCCCAGGGATATACCTGTAGGAAAAAAAAGTGCCAAGCTTTTTTTTATTCAATAAAGGGGGCCTTTTGCTCCCCTTTAGAACCGGTTTTATTTCAGAAGCGAAAACAAAATTACCATTATGCTCGGTATAGTATAAGGGCTTTATCCCGAACCTGTCCCTGAATAAAAGAACTCTGTGTCTGGCTGGGTCATAAATAGCCCCTCCGTACATTCCATTTAAAAAATCGAGGAAGGAAAGCCCTTTTTTTCTGTATAAATGTAATGCAACTTCAATATCTCCCTTACTCACAAAAGGTTCCGAAGAGACCATATGTTTCAATTCGAGATAATTATAAACCTGCCCGTTACACATAATAACTGAATCATCAAGTTCACACTTGATTGGCTGCATTCCGGTTTGAATGTCCAATATGGAAAGACGTTTAAACCCAAATCCAACACATAGATCCCTGAACCTGTAAACTTCATTTTTACCTGCATCGGGCCCCCTGTGCCGCTGAAGTTCCCCCATTTGAGATAAATTGTCGTATATTTCATCTTCTGGATGAAATCTGGATATTATACCATGAATTCCGCACAAAACCTATTGCTCCTTTATCTTGATTCCCAGGATACCTATTGTTTTTAAAAGAGGTCGCCCAAAAAGGAACTCTGTTATTTCAGGTTCCATCCCCCCTTTTTCCGTCACAAGCCCTCGGATGTGTGTGTCATATCCTATTATTCCATTGATCTGTTCAATCGATTTTCTGTCTCCTCCATTAATACCATCTGACAAATCTCTGATTTTATCGTATGAACAGAACCTGTGATGGGTTTCAACCAGATCCCAAAGACCCTCTACCCCAGACAGGAGGTCTTTTCTTGAGAGCCTGTCTTTAGAATAAATCTCTTTTATTCCCCTGATATCCCAGCATTTTAAAACTCTGCATTCAAGGGGTCTGTTCTGATAAATCCGGCATCTGTTTTCTGTCCCATCAAAAAAGATACATGCCGTAGATTTTTTTTGACTTTTGATTTTTATTATATCTGAATCAGCTGCAATCATACGATCCTGGAGATTATCATTTACAGGCTCCCCTTTTCTCATGGTAAAAAGAAATTTCAACGGGATCACTCCTTTTTCAAGTATAGGTTTATCCTCAATATGAAAAGCAGGGCCCCCTTTATTACAGCAGATTCCGCATCTTGCGCATTTAGTAATCATTGTACAAACTTTTTTTTAAACCTTTAAAAATTTTCAGTGGTGTCCGGTTAGGAAATTGTAAAAAAAACAATACGGAAAGTTTAATTGTTTTTTCCGCTATTAAAGAATAAATTTCTTGAATTTCTAAGTTTGCTTCGCCAAAATTGCGAAACTCGCTCGTGCCTCGCTCAAACAATCGCAATTTTTTGGCT
>DAOWMW010000211.1 GCA_030642865.1 Desulfobacteraceae bacterium | reverse complement strand
TGCAGGCCTTTACTCCAAAAAAAAATATAATGCTTAAAAGCAGCAGAATGACAATCCATACTTTAGGAACCATAAAAAACCACCGTTTTGTTTAAAAGTCAGTACGATTCAGCTACACTGATTCAAATATCACAACAGGTATAATTTGATTAAAATTGTGAAATTGTTTAAACGTATTAGAGATCGTTAAGAAAAAAACCATCAGGGATGAACCTGTTTGCATATTTTTTTGGCGTATCATTATTCATTCTTATATTTGGCGGGTTTTTTCTTTACGACCTCTTTTATACGCGAGTTTTTCAGGGTTTTAACCAGATTATATTTGTTGATGTAAATATTGTCTGAATAGTTGCAAAAAGCATAACTTCTGCAATCAGCGTTTTCCAACAACTGAACAGCTATTAAAAATTTTTCTTTTTCATCAAACCTTCCACCGTGAGAACAGATGAAAGCAAGCCTGTTCTACCCCTGTTTCTTGTTCTGATGCGTATATCCTTTATCCTTAAAAAGCTTGATGAAGTTCCGATTTTGTAAAGGATCTCCTTTAACTCTCTACCCGTGGATTGTATATTGAATCGCACAGAAACATTGATATACGGAGAATCACTATTTCTCGGGGGGCTTAACACACGCATACTTTTTATCTCGACGTTGCTCTTTGCCATGATCTTCTGCAGAATATTCTGAACCTGCACAGCAGCCAGGGGAGGAGTTGCACCTGGTAAAAGAGATTTTTCCAGGTCTTTAACTTTTAATTTAAGAGATTCCAGCCTTCCTTCCAGAATCTCTTTATCCCGCAAAGAAGCCTTGTCTTTTTCAAGCTGCTTCTGCTTTTTCATGATTTCCGTGTCAGGGACATGAAGACCCAGCACAACAGGAAGCACTTTGAAAAAAATGGCTATTAAAATAAGTAATGTTATCACCAGAACAACAAGCTTATTTTTGTTTTTCAGAAATTCCAGAGTTGAAATTTGTATCATGTTGGCACCATAGCTAAACTAATAGGTAACTTTTTAAGAAATCATATCACGCTAAAGACTATTCAGCAATTTTGGCCGGAAGAACTTTCAGGGTAATTATAAACCGCTCTTTGCCTGTCCTGGTTTTTGTAATCGATGAAGTAAAAACAACATCCTCAAAATATGGGGATTTCTCAAGAAGGGGAATTAATTCAGAAGCCCATTCAGCAAACCCGATAATCCTTACCCCATTATCTGAAAATTTTAAATCACTAATCCAGGTACCATCAGGGATTGTAGAAGTAAGCTCCTTAATTATATCAAGCACGAATGTTTTGCCTGGGTTACCAGTTTGTATATACTCGATTTTCTTCTCTAAAAGATCATATTCTTTTTGAATTTTATCGATTTGGCTAATATCTTTTTGCAAAACTGATATTTCTTTATCCAGATGGCTGGAAATCGATTTTTCCTGCACAATAATGCCCACTCGCCAGGCCAGGGCTGACAAAACTGCAAAAAAACAAAGGAGAATAACAAAGTACAACGGTGCTTTACTGGAACGTTTTCGCAAATTTAAAGGGAGAAAATTAAAGTGGTTAGAAACTTTCTTCAGACCTTTTAACGCCAATCCGTAAGGAAAAATAAACTCCTGCTTAGCAACAGGAGATGCGTACAGATCAACATCAATAACGTCAAACCCCTTTTTCCTTACACCATTTTTTAGTTCTTCATCAACCAAAGTCCCCAAAAGTACCACGGGCAAAGTTTCATTCTTCTCCTGACCTTCTGATTTATTTGATAAATTTTTTTGAACCGTTTTCAGCTCCCCTGCAATTTCAGATGAAAGCGCATCGGCTTTCAGTGAGGTCTCAAAAACCCTGGAAGCATGAAAAAATCCATCTTGAATAAATCCTAATTCGAAACTATCATATTTTAACCAGACAAAGGTATAAGACTGCAAATACGGGAAAAGATCTGCCATGGTATTGACAGCCGCTGCAAGACTTATATCAATACTCGCAAGAGCATGGTCAAAAAGATCAAGATACGGCTTTAATTCGTCCTTCTTCACCGCTGCCAGCAAAACCCTGATTTTCTTTTCCTCTTTATCCTCAGCTATCTTCTGGACATCAAAATATAGATCCTCAGCAGGAAGGGGGAGGTACTTTTCCAATTCATATTCAACCGTGGTTTTTAAATTTTCCTTAACTGCCGATGGTAAGGTGATCTCCCTTAAAACAAGAGAACCTATGGGAATCCCCATATGGATATAAGGAGAAGATATCCCATAATCCCGAACAAACTCACTGATCATGTTAGATGCAGTTTTCAACCTTTTTTCAAAAGAGGTGTTTTTGTTAAAATATTTGAATTTACAATCCTTTTTAACAATCCCCTTAAAGGAAGTGGCAAGCAATGCTGCAGAAACATAATCATTATCAATATGAACCCCGATGCTCGTTTGAAAAAAAAGCATTAATTTTTCATCCCCGTTAATAAAAAATTATCAAATTAAACCTGAAGTTTATATGAAAATAGTGAATGGTAAATTGTGAATTGAGGAATTTTATTAATTTATAAAATGCCAGTAATCGTTATCTCATTTTCATATTTTGCTGTGCCCGTCAAAATTATTCTTTGACCCCATCGAACCAGGCAAGCACTTTATGCCATTTTGGATAATTTCGGTTGATTTCAATATTAACATTTACAATATCTTTTATCTTCCCTGTTCCTGCTGTCCCCACTGATTTAACAGTATAATAAGGAGATAACCGAAAGGTAATAAGCCCGGATACACCCTGATAGACTTCATCCCCCACAACTTCTGCAAAATCAGCCATGGAAAAAAAATCCTGTTCCTCCCTGTATTTAATTATTTTATCAATAATCTCCTCCGTCATAAAGGGGAAGACTTTCAGCATTTTGGGAGAAGCCGCATTAATATTAACTTTATTTGTTATACCTTTTCTTTTGATTCTTCTTCTGCTGGAACCCCCTTTTTTTTGAGTGGGCATAAAGGATACAGTAACCAGATCTTTGAGCCCCCCATAAAAAAGTTCCTTTGTAATTCCTTTTACAAGAAGCAATTCATTAATGGAATCAAAGTCATCATCCTTGCACTCGTAGGGCTTTTCAAGGGAAAGATAATAGTCATCCTCTGCTCCGTTTAAATGGTTGAGGCTGTCCTTATCCCGCCAGTCTAAAATTGAATCTATTATAATCTCTTTTATGGTGTCATCAAGATCCAAGCCATTTAAAATCATCTGAAGGATTTTGGTATCTGCACTATTTAAATCAACTTTTCCTGATTCATTATCAAGCCAAACTTGAAAGTGTCCCTGGGCAAAAGGGACCGGCGGAAGCAGAGCATTTATCCGCCACATGTTAAGCTCCTCTTCCATATCAGCGGAGCCGCCATCTCTTTCATAAGCAGGGCAGGGATGACCAGTCACTTTGTCATTTATAAGAGCTTCAATGGCTTTTTGCACCCCTGCATAGGCAATATAATAAGCTTCTGTCTGTTCCTTGAAATTTGTGGTCACTTTTAATTCGGTGCCCCAGAAAAAACAGA
>DAOWMW010000261.1 GCA_030642865.1 Desulfobacteraceae bacterium | reverse complement strand
TTTCTAAGTTTGCTTCGCCAAAATTGCGAAACTCGCTCGTGCCTCGCTCAAACAATCGTAATTTTTTGGCTGCGCCGCACTAAGAAATTCTAAGAAATTTATTCAATATGCTACAGAAACAAATAAACTTCCCTCTTGCAGGATTTTAACCGGACAATTCTCTAATATATTGAAAATAAATTCTTTTTTCTAAAATAGAGACCAAATTAACAGTTGTAAACAAGATGTTATTCTGCTATAGAAAATATTAATATAATTTATTAGTCCATTATAGACCCTAAGGACTCGATCAAAAATAACTTAGCATTTTAAGCGTCGATCCATCCTGCCTGACTGCGTTACGAAAACGTATAAATATCTTGATATTCCTGCGTTTTCACGCCTTGTCAGGCAGGAGGCATTGACGCTTAAAATGTAAAATTATTTTTGGGCGAACCCCAGGGTCTATGTGTATAACAAAAATAATATGGATCAAGCACCAAAGATGAGTTTAAAAGAATTTATACAAGCCACACTCCGAGGAACGAACCACTACACATGCTTTTTGCCTAAAAAAACAGGCTTGATATCTTCTTTTATTCTTAAAAAATTTTTTTTCGGAATCAAATTTGATAAAATTCAGCAGGATATCATACGAAATATACCTGACGATGCAATAATTGTTTATGCCACAAAATACAAAAGCACCTTTGAGTACCTGTTTTCCCATACCCGATACAAAGAAACAGGCCTCCGTTTCCCGCAAATATGTTTAGGGAACAGGGTACTTGTATGGCAACCAGTCACCAGTTTATTCAAAATTATCCTTGCACATCTTGGCCATCTTTACCACAAATTATCACTCCCGGATCCTTTTACCAGCGGATTTATAAAACAGGAATTACTAAAAGGTACAGCTGCTACCTTTTATCTTGTGGAAAAAAAAGGATTTTACAAACGATTTGTCAAGGCAAAAACAGACCCTATCCATTATTTCATAGAACTGCAGAGTGAAATCGAGCGACCAATTTATATAGTACCCCAGGTGATGTTTTTCAGTAAGCTCTCCCCTAGATATACCCCTAATCTTTTTGACAAACTCTTCGGAAGTGAAGAAAACCCGGGTATAGCAAGATGCTTTTATACACTTTTCAAAAATCCCGGCCGGGTTTTTGTAGAAATATCAAAACCTGTAAATTTAAAAAAATATATAGCCCTCCATGGGAATCAGGATCATACAGTTAACCAGCTTTCCATTGATTTAAGACGTCATATTTTAAACAGAATCAACCGTCACCGTCATAGTATAACCGGTCCAATCAGAAAAACAAGATATGAGCTTAAAGAAAACATCCTCACTAACAGCAGGATGCAGGCGTTAATGAAAAATTATGCTGCAAAACATAATTTAAAGAATTGGGAAGTTCACAAAAAAGCAGATGATTATATTGACGAGATAGCTGCCAGATACAGCATTCCCTCCATGAAAATCATCTCGACGCTGGTAAGGTGGATGCTAAAAACCATGTTCGACGGCCTTGTTGTCAACTATGATATGCTTGCAAAAATAAAAGCACAGGCAAAAAGCGGTCCTTTAATACTGGTTCCGTGCCACAAGAGTCATGTTGATTATTTGATTTTAGCAAATTTGTTCCTGAGAAATGATATCCCCCCCCCCCATGTAGCTGCAGGGCATAATCTCTCCTTTTGGCCCATGGGATCAATTTTTAGAAGTGTGGGGGCATTTTTTATACGACGCTCCTTCCAGGGAGCTGTACTTTATTCTAAAATTTTCTCGGAATATATTTACAAACTTCTGGAAGAAGGTTGTAATATTGAATTTTTTATTGAAGGGGGGAGAAGTCGCACTGGAAAACTTTTAAGGCCACAACTTGGATTATTTTCAATAATTGTCAATGCCTGGAAAAATGGAGCGTGTGACAATTTAAACATTGTACCAATATTTGTGGGATACGACAGGGTCATCGAAGAAAATGCATATCTCCATGAAATTAACGGAGGGAAAAAAGAACCTGAAAGCCTTACGCAGGTCATTAATGCCAGAAGATTTCTAAAAAAAATTTACGGTAAAATATATATTAACTTTGCAGAACCAATATCTTTAAAAAAATTTACAAATCAAAACAAAACTCCCATTAAGGATATGACCAATAAAAATGTTAATAGACTATGCAGAAATATTGGTAACAGAATATTAAACTCCATCGACAAAATGACTGTTATTCCCCCCCACGCCCTTGTTGCAAGTGCGGTTTTAAATTGTTCGGAAAGAATGTTTTCCTATGAACGTATAATGTCCCATATTGAAACATATATGAATTTTCTTTTTTTGCAGCAGGCCAAATTATCTGACACGCTTATTCTTGATCATGTTAATGCGGTTGAGCATGCATTGGATTCTTATATACAGAGAAAATTCGTAGATTGTATTTCAAAAGACAAAAACAACCGTTTTAAAGATGCTAAACTAAAAGTAAATGAGAATAAAAGACCTGCCCTGGACTATTACAAAAATAATTGTATATCATTTTTTATACCTGCTGCTTTTACAGCCCTTGCAATTCTTGAAAAAGATGCCTTTCAGTTTTCAGCCGCGGATATACATGACCAGTACGAGTCATTCCAGTTTTTTTTCGTAAATGAATTTTACCATGATCTGGATAAAACCCCGGAATATTTTGTACGTAAAAACCTTAAGGCCTTTATTGATGACGCTATTTTAATGCCCCACCCCACACTGGCTGACACATACAACATAACATCAGCAGGATTCAGAAAATTAAAACTTTTTGCCAAGTTCCTCCA
>DAOWMW010000204.1 GCA_030642865.1 Desulfobacteraceae bacterium | reverse complement strand
TTTTCTCCCTACCTTCAGTTTCAATTCCGCAACTGTGGGCAGTCTCCATTAAAATATCATCCGGATAAGCCAGGGTCAGGGCATAGCTCGATTCATACGACTTAAAAAAATTATCAAAGTTTTCCTTTTGCTCAGCTTCCTCAACCCCAGCTTCAAATCCTTGAATAATCTCACCGATCTGCCGAAGAAAATACCGCGTGCAAAAATCTCTCTTGCTTTTATCAACCATTATCTTCTTTAGTCCTTACTTTTTTTTAATGGCCACCCCTCAAAAAATTCCCACTGTACCATGATGATGCTCAAGAAAAGGAGTACCCATACCAGCGGCGTGTCACCGGGTTGTGCAAAGCCTACCACTTTTGCAAGGAAAAATGTTGCCAATGGTGAGTAGTAAAACCAGTAAAAAAGCATCCCTATGACTAAAGCGATTATGGTTCGAATAAGAGCCCTTAGCCAGATGGGACCTGTATTTGGAAAATTATTAAAATAATTTTTCAGGATAAATGCTGCTAAAATAAAAAAGCCGGCAATTTCTCCTGCATGGATATAACGAAAATCAGGACCATCAGTATACTGACCTCCTACAAAAGCCTCATCCCAAACGACATTCATGATTTTCGTTAGTATGAAAAGCATAATCATTCCTAAAACAAATGTCGCAATGAAAGTAACCAAAGCTTTTACAAATGTCCCCTCTCCATCTTTTTCAAACCACTTCCAGGGATACCCTTCCCAGAGCATATCAGAGATAATAATCCAGAACAGGGTACACAGCACTAATCCCAGGCCGAAAAAGGCGCTTCCGGTTCCGACAAGTTCTCCCCACCATGGATCAACTCCTGCTTTTGATTGTGCAGGATAAAAAAGATAACATACATGAGGATGGAACAACACCGCATAAACGATGCTGACAAAAAAGAAGATGGCAAAAATCCTGGACCATGCAATAACACCAGAACTTAATTTTTGCCAAGGCCAGCGTCCGAAACCAACGCTCCAGAACAGAGATATCCATAAAAAAGCAGTAAAGAAATAGACTATGGCTGTAGATGCATTTTCCCGTGCTGCGTAGGGTTCGGCCCCTATGCCACCTGCAGCCACAATCGAATCGGGACTAAAATAGGCAATGCCGAATTTTCCGATAAACCCCCAGAAAACAATATAAACAAGGAATAGCATTAAAAGAAAAGCAACAATAGTCATGATAATCCCTCGCCAAATAATGTTTTCTGCTGCAGGTAGTTTTTCAATAAAAGCAGAATAGTCTATGACCTTTGTCATTAATATAATACCGGACAGAAAAACAACCACCAGGGAAAAACCATACATTGGAGTGTAAAGTTTCATCACTGTATTCGGATTCATAAAAATATACCACAGGAACCAGACAATACAGAATACTGCAGCCAGATTTAACAGCCCAAAGAAATAATTAAAATTTTTTTCCGTGTCTGCGTTTGCATTCATAATATTGAGCCCTCCATTTTAAATGAAAAAAAGGGAAAAGAAATCATTTGCTGTGTATTCTTTTCCCTTATATTACATCGCCTCCCTATTTAATTAATTTAAGTTAAAATGTAACCGTATCTCCATTAGTCAAAAAGACATTGCTCGTCTTTGCAACCGTCGAAAACTTTTTATAGGTTTTGTACTTATCGGTTCCTTTAATCACCGGCACACCTTCTGCGGCAGCCTTTTCAGCCCAGATCCATCCGGTACAGTGGTTACATCCAAGTCTTTTAATTTTGAATGCCTTAACCCCCTTAATGATGTCGTCAAATTTTGGTTCCCATGTCTCAAACAGACTGATATGTAAACCACCGTAACAACCATAAGGCTTATAACCCTTAAAATTCTTTCTTGCATAAGAGAACAGCGACAGAATCCCGGGATGACAGCAGCCTGTTACCGTAACAATTCCTTTGTCCTTCACGTTAAAATAAAGCACATTTTCACCCCTGACCCTAAGCAGGATGGGTACATCAAAATTCCTTATCGCCACACCGTCCATGAGCCTGTAAATGCCTTCCCCTTTTTCGCCTTTTGGATCGCACAGAACCAGCTTCCCAGTATGGGGAACATCATTCTTGCAAATGTGCATCATTTCGCCGGTATTCTTGTCCTTGGCTTTATGATGTGCCTTATCCTTTAAAAGTGCCATATCTTCGGGATAATAGGTCTTGGGAACATAAAAAGGAATATCCGGCTTATGTTTCAACGTCGATTCGATCCCCCAAAAGTGGTCAAGATGCCAGTGAGACAGTACCATGAATTCGACCTCTTCGCTTTTCAGCATTGCAGGGATGTTGTTCTTTTCATAGATATAGTCCATCCATTCGTTGTTCCAGCCGGTATCCAGCATAAATTTTCTTTCTTTCCCTTCAAGCGTTGTTACCGTCAATAAAACAGAATATCCTCCGGCATTGTCCCATTTCCAGGGTATTATGTACTGGTTCGTCATTCCCCCGCCGTAATCCATGATATCTTTTTTAAACTGATCGTTGTCAAACCAGCTCGTTTCAGTAAGAACATCAATTTTTACGCTCTTGATCTCTCCGATATCGTGCTTCTTGCGCGCTTCGGCCTCACGGGTCAAAACGCCTGCCCCTGTCATTGATGCTGCTACCCCTGTTGCAGCCATAGACTTTAAAAATGTTCTTCGTTTCATAGCAAATCCTCCTTTCCCAATTGAAATTAATTAATAAACCGTTTACCCGGCTTCTCTTTCAAGGCCCCGGCGAAGGTCATATAGCAGGTCGATGATCAGCTCGCTTTGTTCATCGTTTAAATCAAGCCCGTAATCATGCATAATATTGACGATCAAGTGCCAGTCATCTCTTGTTCGACCAGGTTTTTCAGGATCAGCGACCGAATCATGACAACCCAGACACCTTTTCTGATAGATCTTAAACGCTTTTAACTGGCTTTCCTTTTTGACAGATTTTTTCTGGCCCGCAATAGTTTCTGACCCCTGCAGCAATATGCCTCCCAGTAAAAAGGCACTGCAAACGAATCCGACAATAATTAGTCTCCAGTAAATTTTTCGCTTCATTTTAGTTTTCCTCCTTTCCCTAAAGGTTGAAGGTTTAACGCAATACATACTTTTGGCCTTTTCATCTTTCATTATTGATTGAGCAACCACGTCTTTTGATCTATCAGCAAGCTGAAATGCAACCCGGATTCTATCTGGAAAATATAGCCTGTCCTGTGCTGTTTTCATTCATTTTGATGGCATCGGTAATAAGTTCCGGCATTTTAAGATCTTCATACTTAATAAGCAGTTCACACATTCGAAGTATATTTTTTTCAACAGTCTCTTTGACAAAGAAGGCATCTTCTTTTTTTAATCCATTTAAAATATCAACATAATCGGCGAAAACTGAATCCTTCTCAAATTCACTTAACTTATTAAAGGTCTTGAAAAAAAGGTGATTATTGGTATTGAGTTGATTCATGGTGGAAATTAAAAACCTGTTTCCGCTGCTACAATAAATAATACTGCGAAATTCCGTGTCTGCATTTGTGATGTCCTCTTTTTCCATTCCGATAATAGCCTGGCTCAAACGGATAAGGCATCTTTCAAGTTCTTTGATATTATTATTATTAATTTTTTTTGCAGACAAAAAGAATGCTGAAGGTTCGAATGAATAACGGGTTTCAAGCAA